>CBKYSX010001047.1:0-1504 GCA_966690745.1 uncultured Ardenticatenales bacterium | reverse complement strand
CAGCGGGAAATATCATTGGATTGATGGAGCTGTAGAAATGAAAAAAAGAGGCGGCGCGGGATGTTTCCCGCACCGCCTCTTTTTCTTAAAATGACCGTTACCGATTCACAGTCGCCATAGTCGCCAGACCGGAAGTGGTAGGATTTAGCCGCGCCCGCACCAATTTGTAAATATAGGTTGCGGTTTCCACCCCTATAATGACCATCGCTACCGCAATTCCGAAGCGGAACATCACCATCCCCGCCGCCTGTAAATTTGTAAGGAATAGTTCACGGTTATCCGCAATGCCTAACAACGATTGACTAATACCCGCTTCCGCCAACCAGGCGTTATGCCCCTGAAAGACCAGATACAACACTATCAACCCGAAAAGGTTCCCTGCAATCCCAGCCATGCGGGTTACAGTTTCCCACCGACCACGCCAGAGCAATACGATATCCAGCGCAATGTCCACGACGAAAGATGCCACCAGCCACGGCAGAAATTGACGAATCACGGGGTTATCAAAAAATGCCACATTAAAACCCCCTGCTTGCGCGAATCGGACCAGGAATGCCAGTGCAATCACATTCGCAATCATGCTAACGAACTGCTCGAAACGGCTGACCGGTTCGGCAACTGCTTCCAATGGCGGTAGTTTGCGCGGGTCAAACGCCACTTCAGGGTCGGGTTGCACCGAAGTACGTTGAATCCCCCAGAAAATCAGCACGACATAGCCTACTGCCGCCGGAATGCTTGCAAGTACCCCGCCCAATTCATCAAACACTGATGGGCTTTCCGTAACGGCAAGTGAGAGTGTTATAAGCACTACTTGTACGGTAATCAACACGGTAATGACAATTTTTAATACGGTCAGAAAGGTCGGATACAGTGCCGGACCAACCACATATTGCCCCGCCGGATAATAGGAGGCGGCAACCTCTCGCGGCGACCCCATTTCTTTCAAAATGGCAGAGACTTGTTCTTCCGAGGCACCATCTCCCCCCGCCGCTTCCAGTGCATCATACAAAGAAGAGCGTAATTCTTTAAGAATATCCTCCCGCTGATCCGGGGGTAATTCACGACTTATGGCTTGCAGGTATCGTTCTATCAGGTTCATCAGGTTACTCCACATCTTTGAGTAGGGTGTTCATTACGTTGGTTAAAGTGTGCCATTCCTGCACCAGTGCATCCAGCACTTGTTTGCCGGTGGCGTTCAAGACGTAGTACCGCCGAGGGCGGGAATCTTCGACAATCCAATTGCTATCCAGCAATCCCTGTGATTCCAACCGCCGTAAAAGCGGGTACAACGTTCCCTGGTCAATGTCCAATCCGTTTTCGGAGAGTTGGCTAATCAAGGCATAGCCATATTTGTTCTCTTTCAGTTGGCTTAACGCCGCCAGAATAAGAACCCCCCGCCGTAGTTCCAATGCTATTTTTTCGTAGGCTTCGGGCTGTGTGTGATTCTTTATCATGTTTCGCATTATACTGTATATTATACAGTATTGTCAATACTTTAATATTA
>CBKYSX010001046.1:0-1516 GCA_966690745.1 uncultured Ardenticatenales bacterium | reverse complement strand
GTACGCCGATGCCCACCTGACCTACAAAAATACGATTGCCAATGTGGTGATGACGGGAGTGAAACAGAATAATTATCTGGCGAAGGCACGGCGGTTTGGGTCGGCGGTAGAAGCGGCATTGGCGGCAAATTTTATCCCCAAAGAGGTCTTCTATAACCTGATTGCCACCTTCCGTAACCACCTTCCCCTATGGCATCGGTACTGGCGGCTTCGCAAACGGGTATTAGGCGTTTCAGAATTGGGGGTGTGGGATGTCCGCGCCCCGTTGAGCGGGGACAAGGTAGCCGTTCCCTATGAACAGGCGGTGGATTGGATTTGTGAGGGGATGGAACCACTCGGGTCAGAGTATGTAGACACTATGCGGCGCGGTTCATTGGAAGAGCGTTGGGTGGATATATACCCCAATCAGGGCAAACGGGCGGGGGCGTTTTCCAGTGGCTCTTATGGCACGGCTCCCTTTATCCTGATGAGCTACAATGATGATTTGTTCAGCCTCAGTACCCTCGCGCATGAATTGGGACATTCGATGCACTCCTACTACAGCCGCACCACCCAACCCTACGCCTACAGCCGCTATTCGATATTTGTGGCGGAAGTCGCCTCTAATTTTAATCAGGCATTGACACGGGACTATCTGTTAAAAACCCACAGCGACGACACCGCCTTCCAAATCGGGGTGATTGAAGAGGCAATGGCGAACTTCCACCGTTATTTCTTCATTATGCCGACCCTCGCCCAATTTGAATTGGAATTACACGAACGGGCGTGGCAGGGCAAAGGGGTGACGGCAACCGATATGATTGCCCTGATGACCCGACTTTTCAAAGAGGGGTACGGGGATGAAGTAGCGATTGACCATGACCGCATCGGTATTACATGGGCACAGTTTCCGACCCATATGTACCTCAATTTTTATGTCTATATGTACGCCACCGGTATTTCGGGCGCACACGCGCTTGCCGAACGGGTGATGAACGGGGAATCCGGCGCGGCGGAAGCCTATTTGCGCTTCCTTAGTGCAGGGAGTTCCCGTTATCCGTTGAATGCCCTGCAAGAGGCGGGTGTAGACCTCGCCTCCCCCGCCCCGGTAGAAGCCGCCTTTCAGGTTATGGAAAGTTACATCGAACGGTTGGAAAAACTGGTGTAATCTATTCCATTATCTCCAGAAGGCGACCAAAATGTCGCGCCATTGAGAATAAGACAGAAACCGGGGTTCTTCGGATAGAACCCCGGTTTCTTCTTTTAGAGGTAAATCAGGGTTAATTACGATGACTTCATACGTGACATTTTGCGTGATGCCGTCAACATTGAAATTTTGAACGGTGACGGTGTAACGCAAGTCAGAGGTAGGTGGCAGATTGTGAGGAATGGTTGGTTCCCATGTGAGCGTATTTTCGCCAAAACCGTTGACAACGGGTTGAACGGAAAGGGGAACAGATTGTCCATTGATGGACATAGATACGGTGGCGTTAGAAAAGTCAGCAGATGGGTAGGAAAAAGACCAACTGGGAAACCC
>CBKYSX010001045.1:0-1519 GCA_966690745.1 uncultured Ardenticatenales bacterium | reverse complement strand
GGTCGTACTACTCAATACCCAATACAATAAAAGACGACATGCCTCGCTCCTATTGATTGTTATACTTTCATTACTACTTGGTTGTACCCCACGCCCTACCCCAATATCTGCCACGATTCAAATCACCCCGACCCCTGCCACCCCATCGGACGACAACAGGTTGCTGGTGATTGGTCGTTTTACGGGGGATGATGAACAACAATTTTTAGAATTATTGAATCGTTTTACAGAAGCAACCGAGGTTCAAACGGAGTATCGCGGGAATGGTGAAGTGGCAGAGTTATTGGAAGTGATAATAGAAGAAGGGCAAATACCTGACATTATTTTGTTGCCTAAAGCCAATTGGCTACACGAAATGGCAGGCGCGGGGGCGATTGTTCCGCTTGTGCCGGAAGTGGCAGAACAGGTGACGACCAATTTTAGCCCGGCATGGCAGGCAGAAGTGACCCACAATGGCGTTTTATATGGGGTTCCCTTTGATGCCAATCTCAAAAGTCTGCTCTGGTATCGCCCCGCGCCGAATGTAACCCCGCCCGATACACTTGAAACCTTAGTTGCGATTGCTGATAGCCGAAGTGCCACTGATGCGGCAACATTGACTGTCACCGGCGGGGCAAGTTGGATGCTAACCGATTGGTTTGAAAACGTGTTACTGGCAACCGCGGGGACAGAGGTATACGACGGGTTGATGGCGCATACCATTCCGTGGACGGACCCACGTGTGGTTTCGGTGGCGGAAGCGTATGTCACTTTGCTTGAATCTTCCCACATTTTAGATGGTACGGAAGGCGCGACTTTAGCCTTAGACCAGGACGCTTTTAACCGCACCTTTGACGCGAATGGAGTAGAGTCCCTTTTCTGGTTAGGGCAAGGGAGTATCGTTTCCCAATATGCCGGTGTTGCCAGGTTGATACCGGAAGAAGATTACACCGTTGTCCCCTTCCCCACCGATGGGGCGTTGGTGGTGGTTGGCTCGTTGGCGGTGGCGACCAATGATCGTAGCCCAACATCGCAACTGCTCGCTTATCTGGCACAACCTGATTCGATAGAACCATGGGTGCAACAGGGCGGCTTTATTTCGCCCAATCTAGCATTGCCTCCCGATGACTATCCAACGACCGTTGCGCGAAGTGAGGCAGAACTCCTGATGGATGCCCCTGCTATCCGCCCCGACCTCTCCGACCAACTGCCCCCCTTGCTTGGAACCTATTTAGGGGAGCAACTACGCGAAATGCTCCTCCGCCCCGACGACATAGAAACCATCCTCGCCGAGATTGAACAAGTTGCCACCCGCGAACAAGGGCGCGTCCCCTAAAACAAAAAAAGCCCCCCTCTTCATATCGGAGAGGGGGGCTTTGCGAGGCAATGTTATTCCACAATCAACTCATACGTCAGGCTCACACTGACGCTGACCGAGGATTCGCCGGTTTCAATGGGAACGATGACTGGACGCAGCGCATCGGGGCACTTCTCGAGGCGGGTGGCGTCTTCGATGCCCTGATAGTAACCCCTGGCTATC
>CBKYSX010001044.1:0-1525 GCA_966690745.1 uncultured Ardenticatenales bacterium | reverse complement strand
GCATTATCACCACCGGCGGCGGCGACCATGATGTAGTCGCCTTTGCCCGCGAACAGGGGGATGCCTGTGTGCAGATTTTTTATATCCGCGACGGAAAATTGGTCGGGCGGGAATATGTGGTGCTGGAAAACACCGACCAGGTGGCGGAAAGCGAAATTTTAGAGCAATTCCTCCAGCAATTTTATGCCCAGGCGGCGAATGTCCCCCCCGAAATCCTGCTTCAATCGGAATTAGACGAATTGAACATCGTGCGCCAATGGTTACGGAGCAAACGGGGCGCGGATGTGGTGCTGAAAGTGCCAAAACAGGGCAATAAGAAAGATTTGGTGCAATTGGCACACCGCAACGCCGTCGAAACCCTGACTTCTCTACGCCAGCAATGGGAGATGGAGGCACACCGTCAGACCGATGCAGTCGCGGAATTGCAAGAAGCCTTGAATATGGGTGAACCCCCTGGACGGATTGAATGTTACGACATCAGCCACATGCAGGGCACGAATGTCGTCGGGGCGATGGTCACCTTTGAGCGGGGGGTTCCCAAAAAGAATGATTACCGCCGCTTCAAGATGAAAGAGGATCGCAACGACGATTTCGCCAATATGCGCGAAATGCTCTACCGTCGCCTCGAAAATTGGAAAGAGGCGCAGGAAAAACCCGGCGGTGATAACAAATGGGGCATCTTGCCCAATCTGATGGTGATTGATGGGGGCAAGGGGCAACTGAGCGCGGCGTGGAGTGTCCTCACCGAGTTCCATCTTGAAGATGTGGTGACGATGATTGGTCTGGCGAAACGGGAAGAAGAGATTTTTATGCCGGGGGTGATGGAGCCGATAGTGTTAGAGAAAAGCACCCCCGCGCTTCAACTCCTGCAACGGGTGCGGGATGAAACCCACCGTTTTGCGATTACCTACCAACGCCAATTGCGGAACAAAAAAGGACTGGCGAGTAGTCTGGACGAAATTCCGGGTATCGGACCGAAACGTCGTTCCCGTTTGCTTAAATTGTTTGGCTCGCTGGATGGGATTCGCAATGCCAGCCTTGAAGAACTCGCCACTGTGCCGGGGATGACGATGGCGGCGGCGCAACGCTTAAAAGAGTTTTTATAGTACATAGCAAATGACAGAAATATAGAACTAACAAAACCGGGTTTTCAGTAGCAGAAACCCGGTTTCTTTTTGAGTTTTATGCGGATCACGACACCTTCCCATCACTACCCTTTTTGGTTCATCCCCTACAAAAACCCGGACCGATATAAATTCTGTCGTTGCGCTATTGTATATAAGAAAAGGAGCTGTTTATGACCAACATCTTTACAGGCAACCTGATTCGTCTACGTGGGGTGGAACCTGAGGATTGGGACTATTTTTATCAGGTGGATCAGGAAAGTGAGATGGGGCAACTGCTCGATGAGATTTGGTTCCCCAACACCAAAGCGCGGGCGCGGGAATGGACGGAAGCCCGCGCCACACGGCAGAGCGTCGAGAATGACGAATACTTGTTTATGATTGAAACGCTGGCGGGGGTA
>CBKYSX010001043.1:0-1538 GCA_966690745.1 uncultured Ardenticatenales bacterium | reverse complement strand
CAACACCACGCGCACATCCCGGCTCATTGCAAGGAACATCTTGCGGAGGCTTTCGGTTTCCATATGCCCCAGAATCCGTTTGCGGCTCCCGGTTACCTCGGAGATTTTCCCCAATTTGGTGACACCATCCACCAGTGTACCAACTTCATCACCAAAATCGCGCCGTATATCCTCTAGGGTGACTTCGGTGTCTTCGACGGTATCGTGAAGCAAACCGGCAATAATCACCGCCGTATCTACGCGCAATTCTGCCAGAATGTCGGCGGTAGCGACCACATGGGTAATATACGGCTCACCGCTTTTGCGCCGTTGGTGGCGGTGGGCGTGTGCCGCCACTTCATAGGCGTGTTGAACGGAAGCGACATCGTTGTCGGGGAGGGTGGTTTGCAGATGTAAAACGAGGTCGTCAATCCGTTCAGCGGTCATGCTTATCATCATGGAGCAGTTTCCGTGTTGTACCCATAGGCGCGAAGTGCGGGCAATCTGCCCGCACTTCGATGTTCTTGCACTTACCTCGCAACTGCGATTGAAGGCTAAATGAAGATTTCTTGATGGTTTTTAATTATAGCACGTTGGAAACAACCTTCAAGGCGGTAACGCAGGGCGTTATTGACCATAATAAGGACTCAAAAAGTCTGAAAAATTCTTACTTTGGTGCTGTCGGGGAAATGCTTACACTGTCATTTTTACCCAAAATTCTGTACCGATAGTGTAAAGGTTCTAACCCCTTATGTCTGGCATACAAGTTGCTTATCCCTATCAACGCGCCCGCCTTGCTGTTATGACCGCGTTCTTCATTAATGGTGCATTGTTCGCCAATTGGGTTTCTCGCATTCCCACCATCCAAACGCAACTGAATATGAGCGAAGGGACGCTCGGGTTGGTATTGCTGGGGTTGTCCGTCGGGGTAATATGCGCCCTGACGCTGGCGGGCGGTTTGATTACCCGCTTCGGGAGCCGTACTGTCACCATGATAGGGGGCGTGGCGATGACAGTGGTGATGCCATTCTTGACGTTGATGCCTTCCGCCTACGCCCTCGCCGCCCTGTTGTTTGTTTTCGGGGCGACCATGAGCCTGATGGATGTGGCGATGAATACGCAAGCATCGGCAGTGGAGAAATTGGCAGAACGCCCGATGATGTCCTCTTTTCACGCCACATTTAGTATTGGCGGGTTGGTGGGGGCATTGGTCGGGGCGGGTATGGTGGCGGCCGGGTTGCCGCCCCTGGTTCATTTTAGTATTGTCAGCAGTGTGGCTGTGGTATTGATACTTTGGGCGCAACGGGAATTATTACTATTACCGGAAGAGGGAAATAGCCACAGCACCGTTTTTCAATTACCGCCTCCTGCCTTGTGGGGATTGGGGGCGATAGCCTTTTGCTCGGCGATTGGCGAAGGGGCAATGGCGGATTGGGGCGGGGTTTACATGGAGCGTACTGTCGGAGCCGCCTCTACCATTGCGGCATTGGGTTATGCGGCTTTCTCGCTGACGATGACTGCGGGACGGTTGGTGGGGGATCGGTTGGTTTCCCGTTATG
>CBKYSX010001042.1:0-1538 GCA_966690745.1 uncultured Ardenticatenales bacterium | reverse complement strand
CAGCACCTCATTGGCGCAGGGGACGTATACAGGCACGCTCTGTATCACCTCTAACGACCCCGATGAATCGCTTGTCACCGTGCCGATCACCTTAAATGTTGGTCCGCCCACCGCGATTGCCCTTAACACCTTCGCCACGCCCGTTTCCGGCATCAATCCGGTAGACCTTGCGGCGGCGGGAGTACTCTTACTGGCGGGGGCAGTGTTGGTATTCAGACGGAAATAGTCGTCAACCCAAGAGAAACGGCACACCCCGCGCAGTTTCTCTTGACTGAAGTAGCGAGTAGCGGGTCAACATCATTCCTGGAACAACGGGGTTTCCCCTTTATCTTGCTTGAAGTATGTACCCTTCTATTCATCATGGGATTATGTCTTGTGGGGCGTTTTACCTATCTGTTTTATGGGTATTCCGTCCAAAAACACTTTATTTATCAAGTCTTTTACTGTATACTAATTTAGCCTTGTCTTATCGTCCTATTACCTTCATAGTCGGACAATGCAACCCCCTTAACCGTTGTGTTTTGCCCAAGGAGGCAACATGCACCATTTCCGCATCGGTCGCGTCTTCGTCGTTTTAGTGGTCTTACTCGTAGGTTTTGGCGTACTAAGCAGTACCGTTGCCGCGCAAGAAAATGGCGCGGGCAAAGGACAAGGACAAGTGGTTGGCGCGAATTTTACCGATATGCGCCGCCCTGCCCCGCAAAACCCCGCCGCCTTGGGCGGAACCCCCACCGGAACCATTGTCGAAAATTTCCCGAATACATGGCACGCTTCCAGCATCGGGTTAACTTATGACCCGATTTCGGATAGTGTGTGGTATGCCCATGAGGGGCAAGCCGAAAACCCGAACACGGTTTGGAATATAGACCGTCCCGCTCCTCATCCTACACTCGCTTCTTACAATTTAAGTGCTTTGAACCCGGGGTTCCCGGTTTCATTGAATGACCGGGACGGGGCGGCATACGACCCTGCTACCCAATCCTTTTTCCTGACAGACTTTCAAGGGGATCTGGCGGTGCGTGATGACAATATCGTTGAAATCAACCGCGCCGGAACGATTCTGAACGCATGGGAACTGGATGGCGCAAGCAACGACAGCAGTGATGGCTCCCTGGTGAACACCATCATTGATATTGCTATTATTCCCGGAACGCCGAACCGTTATTTTGTTGCCGCCGCCGAAGGAAGCGGGCTGATCCGGGAAATCGCGCTCACCCGCGCCGGGTTGTGGACCCCTGCGACATGGAGCACGGTGGGAACCTGTACGGTTGCCGGGGTGGGCGATATCGTCGGGTTGGATTACGATGCAGGACGCAATCAACTGGTTGCCAGCTACTTCACCAACGAGACTATCGCCTTCGTCAATCTCGATTGTACGATTGCCTCCCAATTTCTCTGTGACGGACCCGGTAACGCCCACACCGGTGTCACCGTGATTCCCGGAACCACCCCACGTGAACTCTGGCTCACAGATTTTTCCAGCAACAGTACCAGCCGTTGTGTCGAGCCATTTATTAACCTGCTTAAAACGGTCGGAA
>CBKYSX010001041.1:0-1545 GCA_966690745.1 uncultured Ardenticatenales bacterium | reverse complement strand
CTCTTCGTCGCACACCTGACAGGCATACAATTGGGGTTGATACCCTACATATCCCAAGAATTTCACCTCAAAGAACCGTAACACCAAAGAAACGGGCGCACCCCCATCTAATACCATCAGTCCTTGTTGTAATACATCAAAAACCATGCCGTTTTCGTCATGCTCCTGCATAAATCGGTCTACCAATTCGACCATCACATAGGCGGCGGAAACGCGATCTAAATCTTCACGCAGGGTAGGGTAATAGGCAAGGGTTTCCGCTTGCGTGATTTTGTCGAAGGTACGCCCATGCGCCAACATAAAGGTTCCCAGGGAGAACAGCTCGACGTGTCCGCTTTTGCGGCTGGTGGGTTTGCGGGCGGCGGGAGCCAGGACGCGCAATTTGCCTTTATCGGGGGTAAGCAGAGTTAAAAGACGATCTGCCTCGCCCCAATCTTTGCGGGCAAGCACAATCGCCTGAACCCGACTGGTACGGTTACGGTGTGGTTGCATAATGAAACAGGGTACAATTTTAGAAATAGGCGTTCTGTTATTCTACCTTATTTCTCCGACAAACAGTGACGGGACGCAGAAAGCAGAAATCGGGAACAACAAACAACGTCAGCAGTTGCCAATGCTTTAAACACTATGAATCTTTCCATCGAACCGTATCTTTCCCAATACGAAATTCTGCCAAAAACAGGACGACAACTCATTGCCCACTATGATGATGAAACCATAGTGGTCTATCAGGCATACAACAGGGCAATCGGGCATTTCGCCGCCACGTATGGCTATTTCGGTGGGGATTTTTCCTATTTGCGCATGAGTTGGATCAAACCCAACTTTTTGTGGATGATGTTCCGTTCGGCGTGGGGTACCAAGCCCAATCAAGAAGTGACTTTAGCGATTTGGCTGAAGCGTACCGCCTTTGATGCCATTCTGGCTCAAGCCGTTGCGTCTACTTACGACCCCGCCCACTATGTCAACAAGCAAGAATGGGAACGACAGGGTAAATGCACGGATGTACGTTTGCAATGGGACCCCGATCATAGCCCGACAGGGGTACCGCTCCAACGCCGCGCCCTTCAATTGGGGGTAAGAGGCGAAACGTTAGAAAAATACGGGCGGGAGTGGATTGTGCAAATCGAAGATATTTCCGAATTTGTGGCAGAACAACGTATTTATGCGACCCCCGAACAGTATCCAAAATTACAAGTGCCGGTAGAACGGATTTATCCTCATCCCCTCCCCTAACCTTGCTATGAACTGTTTCTCCCGGCACTTCACTTTTCAGATTCACACTACCATCGCAGGATAACCACCATGCTGGATTGGAAAGTCACAGAAGAATCAAACACGCCACTGCCCGACGAACCGATTGAATATGAGAACGAACGCCGCCCAATGTCGCGCCAATGGCTTTATATATTGGTTGCAACCGCAGTGGTGGCATTCGCAACCATTGGCGGCTTTTTATGGGGGCGATTGCGTGAGGGCGAGCGGGTATTGGAGCAGGATTTACTGGTACAGATTCGCGCCGAAGAAACCGCTCGCCGTTTCGGG
>CBKYSX010001040.1:0-1575 GCA_966690745.1 uncultured Ardenticatenales bacterium | reverse complement strand
GGTTGGTCGTGGGCTCTCCGAGTGCGGACGACGAAGCAAACATGTTGCTTCGTTTTGAGAAGGAAGACCCCCTTGCCACGCTTAAACCCGTCATGCACATTGAAGAACTGTTGCCGTTGCGGGAAGTGGTGCGCGGGGTGCGGGTGGAAGAAACGGTGCGGAAATATATTGTGGCGATTGCCCGCGCCACGCGAAGTCATGAATCGTTGGAATTGGGGGGAAGCCCCCGCGCCACGTTGGCATTGTATGGGGCGGCGCAGGCACTAGCGGCAATTCGCGGACGGGAATATGTGATTCCCGACGATATTAAATATCTTGCCCCCTATATTTTTACCCATCGTGTTCTGATTTCGCCTCAAACCCGTATCCGCGGACGCACCCCCGAAGGGATCATTGCCGAAGTGGTGGATAGTGTCCCCGCGCCGGTGGAGCAGATTTAGGTGGATGCCCGCTCCCTCGCGCTACACACCCTCCGCGAGATTTATACCAAAGATGCGTATGCCGATGTTGCGTTAGACCGTGCATTGCAAAAGCATACGTTGCCCGACAACGAACGACGGTTGGCAACCGAGTTGGTCTATGGCACTGTGCGGCGGCGCGGCACGTTGGATGCACTGATTACCCAACTGGCAAACAAACCCGCCGACAAACAGGAATTATTGGTGCGGTTGATTCTCCAATTGGGACTCTACCAACTGCGCTATTTGGAGAATATTCCCCATCGGGCGGCGGTGCATACGACGGTGGAATTGGCGCGACGGAATCGGTTAGAGCGGGCAAGTGGTTTTATTAACGGAGTACTTCGGAATTATCTCCGTTTGGCGGAACAGGGCGACCCTTTGCGTTTGCCCAAAGACCCCATTGCGCGAATTGCAGTACAACAGAGCTACCCCGAATGGTTGGTGCGATTATGGGTAGGGCAATATGGGTTAGCAGAAACCGAAGCCTTATGTATTGCCCTCAACGAACCCCCGACGATTGATATACGGGTGAATACACTCCGCGCCACCCCACAACAGGTGCAAACTGCCTTCACAGAGGCAGGCGTGGAAATTACACCGCTTGTCGGCATGGCAACAGGGTTTCGGTTGGTGGGACGGGGGAGCGGAATTGAAAGGTTGCCGGGGTTTAGCGACGGATGGTGGACGGTGCAGGATGGGGCGGCGCAGTTGGTGGGGCATTTGGTTGCGCCCCAGGCGGGCGAAACGGTGATAGATGCCTGTGCCGCGCCGGGGGGCAAAACCCTCCATCTGGCAGATTTGATGGGGGATACAGGGAAGGTTATCGCCGTTGACCGCACGGCTTCCCGCTTGGCAACCCTCACCCGGGCGGTAGAACGATTAGGGGTGACTTCAATTCAGATTCACGAAGGGGACAGCCGCCACCAGCCCGAATTTCACGGACAGGCGGAGCGGGTCTTGCTGGACGCGCCTTGTTCCGTGTTGGGTACACTTCACCGCCATGCTGATGCGCGATGGCGACAAACACCGGAAACCATCGCCGAACTTGTTACATTACAACAGGGACTTTTAGAAGAAACTGCCCGATGGGTGAAACCGGGTGGGGTGATGGTCT
>CBKYSX010001039.1:0-1586 GCA_966690745.1 uncultured Ardenticatenales bacterium | reverse complement strand
ATGGGGGTCTCTGCATTTGTGCAAACGTTGCATCCGAGCATCCGTCATACCAACAAAACACACCTTTCGTCAACCTTGCTCTATCAAGAGGCACACCAGCATGAGCACCACACGGAATAGCCACCAAGCCTCCCCTGCTGACAACCGCATACCTACAGAAACATTGTTGGAAAACGAGATCAAAGGCTCTTTCGATTTCTTCCGGCAATACACCAATCTGAATGCCGCCAGCCGCGGCTTTGGCTTAACGGTGGATTCGACCAAAGTGCTTGACCTTGCTTCGATTGCCGCCAGTGGTTTTACCCTTTCGGCGTGGGTGATTGGCGTGGAGAGGGGGTATATGCCGCGAGAGGAGGGGCGGGACATTACGCGCCGAAGTCTGGACACATTGCTGAATCACGTTAGCCACCATCGCGGTTTCTTTGCCCATTTTCTGGATATGGAGAGCTGCGAACGGCACGGCAAATGTGAGTATTCGACGATTGATACTGCCCTGTGCTTGAACGGGGTGATTACCGCCTCTGCCTATTTTCAAGACAGCGAAATTTCCGCTCTGGCACAGGCACTTCTGGACCGCGTAGATTGGAATTTTATCGTTTTTGAGGACAACGGCACGACCCTTTTTCATATGTCCTATAACCCTGATAAGGGAGGGGATTATGTAGAGGGCAAACCGGGCTTTATCAGCCGATGGGATATGGCGGCGGAACAGCGAATGATGTACCTGCAAGCCGCCCCGAATGTTGCGCCCGATGTGGCACGAAAACTCTATCAGGGCTTCCGCCGTGATATTGGCTTTTGGGAGGGATTGCCGATTATCGTTCTGCCGAGCGCGCCCCTTTTTGGCTACCTTTTCACCGAAGCGTGGTTCGACACCGGGCGGCATCTTGACCCGGACGGGGTGGATTGGGCTGAAAACACGCGCCGCGCCATCCTTGCCAATCGTGCGTTCTGCATGGAACACGCCGATGAGTTTAAGACCTACCATGCCAACAGCTGGGGGGCAAGCGCAGGCGATAGTCCGTGGGGCTATGACGTATCCGGTGCAACCCCCGCCCTCCACCCGCAGACCCCCAACGGCACGGTTTCTATCTATTCTGCCCTTGCCTCCCTTCCTTATACTTCCGACCTTGTGCTGGAGATGGCGCATCACCTCTACAGCAGTCACCCCCAGACATGGGGACCGTATGGCTTCTATGATGCCTATAACCTCTCCGTTACGCCCCCATGGTACAGCCATTCGCTCTACGGGATTGACAAGGGCTGTTCGATGTTGATGGTGGAAAATTATCTGACGGGTCTGATCTGGGATGTGTATACCACTAGTCAACCCATCCAACAGGCATTAGACATTCTGGGGTTTACCCGACGTACCAACGCATAATGACTCCGTTTCATAGAAAATGAAGTGTTCCTTGAGCGCACCGGGTTCCATGGAGCACGTCACGCATGAAGGAAAGGAGCATTGCAGGTATGCGGGCAAACGGCGAGAGTGTACGCGGCTATGTGGGCACGATTCAGCATGGGTTGCAGTTAATTATAGAGGCATCCCCGGGCGCGTTCTGGCGGTACGTTGCGATTAGTAT
>CBKYSX010001038.1:0-1586 GCA_966690745.1 uncultured Ardenticatenales bacterium | reverse complement strand
CCGCCCCTCGTCTATCGTGCGAAGTCCGACAATGGCTTCCACCAATTCGGTTTGCCCGTTGCCCTGTACCCCAGCCACGCCAACAATTTCGCCCGCCCGTACTTCCAAATCCAATCCATTGACCGCCATCAAACCGCGGTCATCTTTGACTTTTAATTCTTGAATTTTAAGGACGGCTTGTTTTGGGGCGGCTGGCCCTTTTTCCACCACCAATAACACATCCCGCCCGACCATCATCGCCGCCAATGTTTCACGGGTGGCTTCTTCCGGCGACACCGTACCCACCACTTTACCGTTTCGCAAAACCGTAATATGGTCTGCCAATGCCAGCACTTCACGCAATTTGTGGCTGATAAAAATAATAGATTTGCCTTGCTGAACCAGATTACGAATCACCTCAAACAAATCATCTGCCTCTTGCGGGGTCAGCACCGCCGTTGGCTCATCCAAAATTAAAATATCTGCCCCGCGATAGAGGGCTTTCACAATTTCAACCCGCTGTTGGTCGCCTACGGAAATATCCCGCACGTAAGCGTCGGGGTCTACATTCAGGCGGTATTGTTGGGATAAGGCGCGGATTTTATCTGCCGCACTTTTTCGATCCAATTGCAATCCGCGCACGGTTTCATTCCCCAAAATAATATTTTCTGTCACGGTGAGGGGTGGCACCAACATAAAATGTTGATGAACCATACCGATTCCTAACCGAATCGCATCATTGGGGTCATGAATGGTTACTTCATTACCATTCACAAAAATCTGCCCCTCATCCTGTTTATATAACCCGTAAATCACGTTCATCAACGTAGACTTACCCGCCCCGTTTTCCCCCAACAATGCCAGTACCTCCCCTTTGCCGAGGGTAAACGAGATATGGTCATTTGCCAGAACACCGGGGAACCGTTTGGTAATGTTCCGCACTTCCAGCGCGGGTGGGGGAGGGGTGGTCATAGGAGATTTCCTAAAGTTTGCTGATTACTATCGGAGCGATAGAAGCGGCGATGTCGTATCTATATTACATAGTGCATATTGCATAAGCGCAAACCGCGTAACGGAACTTCCATTGCTGAGGTTTATACACTATGCAATATGCACTATGAATCATTCTACCGTTTTACAATGACGGTTAGAGTACGAATTACTGCTCGAAGGGAACCGGTTCGGGAATTTCGCCTTCGATCAGCGCACCATCCACAGGGCTGACCCCGGTGTTCAAGTCGCCATCCGCCAACATCACGCGGATTTCTTCGAGGCGGGTCTTGACGGGTTCGGGAATCGAATCTGCCGCATCGTGGAAGTCGGCATAGGTAATACCACCATTTGCCGCATCCAGGATATACAGACTGCCGCCTTGCCACAGGTCACTGCCTTCAACCAAGCCCTTGATTTGGTCGTACACGCCCACGTCCACGCGCTTCAACGCGCTGGAGAGCAAGCGGTCTGCGCCGGGGGTCGAGCCGCCGCCGAAGGTGGTTACGTATTCGTCTTGGTCAACGCCAAGCACCCAGACACCGGCTTCCGCCGCCGCCCGAATCCCACCTGAGCCGGTGGGTCCGCCCGCGCCGAAGATCACGTCTGCCCCTTCG
>CBKYSX010001037.1:0-1589 GCA_966690745.1 uncultured Ardenticatenales bacterium | reverse complement strand
CCCTACAACAAAAGGTCAACCTTCGGGCTGACCTTTTATTGTAGGGAAGACTATATCTTTAGGCATAGAAGCGGGGATTTAGAGATGTTACAACCGCACAATGCCCCGTTTGAGGGCTTCGGTGACTGCCTGAGTGCGGTCTTGTACCCCCAGCTTGCCCAATAAATTGTTGACATGCACCTTTACGGTTCCTTCGGTAATCGTTAAAGCCATGCCGATTTCTTTGTTGCTCTGCCCTGCAACAATCAAGTGCAACACCTCTAACTCCCGTTCCGTCAGCTCTGGCATCATCATCCGTTCCGCCAGTTTTGCCGCGACATCCGACGGAATGCGCTTTTGCCCACGATGCACTGCACGGATTGCCTCTAATAGTTCCTCGCGGGGGGTGCCTTTAAGAAGGTATGCCTGTGCCCCTGCCTGTAAAGCACGGAAAATATCTTCGTCGCCGTCAAAGGTGGTCAATACGATAAACCGTGCGTGCGGGAAATTGGCGCGGAGGGTCGTAATCACCCCCACACCCGACAATTCCGGCAGTTGCAAATCCAATAACGTAACATCGGGGCGGAGTTCGCGGAAGAGGTCAACCGCACGGTTTCCATTCTCGGCTTCTCCTACCACTTCCATATCGCTACGGCGGCTGATAATGGCACTCAAGCCATCGCGTACCACCGGATGGTCATCTACAATCAATATCCGAATCATGGTTGTTGCTCTGCTGTAAGTAAGAACGACCGCATGGGGACGGTGACATGTACCGTTGTCCCCCGTTGAGATTCGCCGTTAATCATCAGTGTTGCCCCGATTTTTGCCGCCCGTTCGCGCATCCCTACCAGCCCAAAGCCGCTTTCTTTGCCATTGGGAACGTAGCCGATGCCGTCATCGCGAACCTCTAACCATAGACTATTGTCGTTATACCCTGCGACTATCCGAACATGGGTAGCGCGAGCGTGGCGCACCACGTTCGTCAGGGCTTCCTGCCCGATGCGATACAGTTCGGTTTCGATAGCAGGCGACAAAAGGGGAAGGTCGGGGGTAATTTCCCACTCAATGGCGATGCCACTATTTTGCGTGAGGCGGTGGGTACTTTTTTGTAATGCTTGAATCCAATGGCTGTGTTCCAACAGCGCGGGACGTAACGCATGGACGGAGCGTCGCGCTTCCGCTAAACTCTCCCGCGCTAACCCCTTTGCCCGTTGCAAATGCACATCGGCTGAAACGCCATCTTCCAGCGCATCCTCTGCCGCTTCCAATTGCATCACAATCCCGGTAAACCCTTGTGCCAGCGTATCATGAATTTCCCGCGCCATCCGGTTGCGTTCGGCAACAATCGCGTGTTCTTGTCCCTGTTCCGCCAAACGGGTTAATTCTACCGCCAGCGTAATCAGGTGTGCCAATGCCCGTAATAGAGTGATATCTTCACGTTGGTAGCGTTTGGGGGCAAGGGAATTCAGCGCGAAATAGCCCAGCACCTTTTCCCCCAACACTAAAGGCACTGCCAGTAACGTTTTCACCCCTTGCGATTTTAAGAGTTCTCTATTGAGAATACGGGAATCGGAAGCGGGGTCGGAAATCAGCACGGGCTGGCGGGT
>CBKYSX010001036.1:0-1590 GCA_966690745.1 uncultured Ardenticatenales bacterium | reverse complement strand
AGCTTTTGAGTGCCGCCATCTTACGGGCAACGGTGGCGGGCACATATTCGAGGGAGAGTAGATAGACGAGGTAATCCGCCATGTCTGCCGAGCGGACTACTATCCACTCGGAGGTACCGTTGTTTTGCCCTTCATACCATTGCACAAATTGCGTGAGGTCGTTGCGGTAAGCGGCAGTGGTGTTGTCGGAGTAATCCTCCTCATCGCGCAGGTATACAAGGTAACGCTCTACACGGTCGCGCATCATGGGGAGCCTCCTATGGGGAGAAAATGGGTTTCAGGGGCATTCTACACCCCCGAAACAGGCTTACTAAGGATAGCAAAGATTGTAGTAGAAGTTTCCATAATACAAAAAGGATAACGACATAAGATAAAGGGCTAAAGAAGGAAACCCCTCTATAGCTCTTTCCTTTCCATTTTTAAAGTTCTTGTCACTCCAAATCAAAGAGCGATCCCTGCGCGGTGGGTGGCGGAGCGTTCGGGGCGCGGAAGGGCAAGCCCAGATGTTCATAGGCGCGGCGGGTGGCGGTACGTCCACGCGGAGTACGGTCTAAGAATCCCAATTGGAGCAGATAGGGTTCGTAGACATCCATAATCGTATCGGCTTCTTCGGAGATGGTGGCGGCGATGGTTTCCAACCCGACCGGTCCGCCATCAAACTTTTCGATGATGGAAGAAAGCAGGCGACGGTCAATGTCATCCAAGCCGAGGTCATCAATATTGAGCAGTTTGAGTGCATCCAACGCCACACTTTCGTTAATTGCCCCGCCTGCCCGTACCTGGGCGTAGTCCCGTACCCGCCGGAGCAGACGGTTGGCAATACGGGGAGTGCCGCGCCCCCGTTTGGCGATGGCAAACGCGCCCGCATCGTCTATCTCCGTGCCTAACCTCCCTGCATTGCGGCGCACAATTTCGGTAAGCGTGGCATCATCATAAAATTCCAACCGGTAGACCATGCCAAAGCGATCCCGCAAGGGCGATGTCATCATGGCAAGGCGGGTGGTGGCACCAATCACGGTGAAACGTGGCAGTTTCAGGCGCACGTTCCGCGCCGAAGGACCCTTCCCGATAATCAAATCCAGCACAAAATCTTCCATCGCCGGATAAAGAATTTCCTCCACCGCTCGCCCCAGACGATGCACCTCATCTATAAAAAGAATATCCCCTGCCCGCAGGTTGGTCAGGATGGCGGCAAGGTCGCCCGCCCGTTCGATGGCGGGTCCGGCAGTGGTCTTGATATTCACATCCATTTCGCGGGCAAGAATCATGGCAAGGGTGGTTTTACCCAACCCCGGCGGACCGTAAAACAATACGTGATCCAAGGATTCGCTACGCTGTTTTGCCGCTTGAATCAGAATTTCGAGGTTTTCTTTGGTATTCGCCTGCCCCAGATAGTCTGTTAACCGTTGCGGACGGAGCGCACGGTCGGCAGAGCCATCACCGCTAATCGGTTCGGGTGAAAGGGTACGTTGGGGGTTATCCATAAGCATAGTCTGCGTTGGATGAGGGGCTGACAACCCCTCATCCAACGCAAAAATTATTAGTCGTAACTGAATCCGAAAATCGGGGTTTCTTCTTGGGTGAATCTCG
>CBKYSX010001035.1:0-1595 GCA_966690745.1 uncultured Ardenticatenales bacterium | reverse complement strand
ATCACATCAAAGCCTATATTCCCGACCTTGAAGTGATCCCCGTCTTTGAGGAGCATGGCGGGGTATTGCGCCGCATACTCATATTTCCAGTTTTCATCGCCCTCGTCCGAAACGTAGAGGGTCGCGCCTGCCCGTTCTGCCAATTCCCGTGCGCCGGATACATAATCCGCATGGATATGGGTTTCGGCAATGCCCACAATCCGCATCCCTTCGGCTTTGGCGGTTTCCAAATAGCCGCTAATGTCCCGCGCCGGGTCTACAATGATGGCTTCCCCGGTTTTCTGACACCCCACCATATAGGACGCATGGGCAAGGGGTTTATCGTAAAAATATTTCAGTAACACCGCTATCTCTCCTTTGAGGAACGGAGCGTGTTTTTGTGTAAAAAACACGCTCCGTTTCACTTCTTCTTGCAGAGTATAGGGTGCCTTTACAAATGCCTTGCAAGGATATTGTAAGGGTTGTGTAAGGGTTTTGGAGAGGAAAGGAACTATTGCTCGACGGGCAACCCCCCCGCTTCCCATTCAACAATGCCGCCCGCCATGTTGTGGATATTGGTATATCCGTTTTGGCGTAGGAAATCGGCAACCTGTCCGCTACGGTTTCCGGTGCGGCAGGTAACAATCACGGTTTGGTCGGTGGGGATTTCGTTCAAGCGGTTGGCAACTTCACCCATCGGGATGAGCGTTACACCCGGAATATGCCCTGCTTCATATTCATTGAGTTCGCGCACATCCAAAACAAGTACATCCTCCCGATCTTTTAGGGAGGCAACCGTTTGGACATCTACCGATGGAGGCAGTGTGTTCAGATCTAACACTCCCGTGACGGCAGTATTTGTTGGGGCGGTGGCAGTTGTGCTGTTACACCCGCCTATAGTGAAAACTACGACCAGAAGGGTTAGTAAATGCAGAATACTTTTCATAAAGGGTACCTCTATTGGGAATCCGTTCCCGCTGGTTTATGCGAATATAAGAGGTTGGGGAACCTTTCACCATGCTCATATATCCATCTGATTTGTGCTATCTTCCATTATAGTAATCAACTTTAACACGTACTTCAACAGGTGCATCAATATCCTTACCAAACCATTACAGTAGGTTTGTGTCCTATCTTTACTTAATTCCCCACATCCTTTGCAGAGAAAACCTGCTTACTCTGTAGAAACAGAGCGTTTTGCAACCATCATTCTTTTATAGACGGGCGGACACATCGCCTGTAAAATTATGGAAGTGACACCATTTCGGTATTGCGTATCCAGACCATATTACTGAACCAAGACCATAGCAGGTTCTTATCGAAGGTGGTCCATATGAAGGTTCAACCTGGTAGAGCAACATGGGTCAAACGTCTATTGCAGGTATTAGTAATTGAAAAGATCATTCAACATTTCGTAGTCACCCTTGCTTTTTATTTTAATTGGGACAAGATTGGAGCAACCGTGGTCGTGAACCCAACCGTATTAATGGTCTTGGGCGGCATCGTCGCTCTTCTGTTTATCGTCAGTTTGTGGGGGATGGTGACAGATCAGCCATGGGCAATGAACCTCGTCGTTGCGCTGGCATTGTTTGATTTCCTGGGCGAATTTATTGCCC
>CBKYSX010001034.1:0-1601 GCA_966690745.1 uncultured Ardenticatenales bacterium | reverse complement strand
CACGCTGGATGTCGCCTGTGTGGGGCGGGCGGGGCAGGCGTTCCGGTAAGCTCTGCCCCCATCGCTCCCACCCCCGGCGAGGCGTGGGTGACGAATGCGACGAATGCGACGAATGCTAATGGTAAGGATACCCCCTCCATGAATAGCAATCGTGATCGGACCGCGTACAAGTTTCCCATCCTCACCCCATTCCCATCCCCACCCCACGTTCCGGGATGAACGGCACATCCCTGCACATGGGGCTACCACTCCTGCCACCCGTTGGCACGGGTTCTATAGGTGGTGCAATCGCTCTCTATACAATGAACCCCTGCCAAGGGGTGGAACGGGTGGCGGGGTATGGCGGGTTATAATTTCCATCGTGGGGGTGTTGCCAGAGTACGGCGGGGCTTTGCCGCGTTATCCCTAAAGGTGTCTAAACTCCGAGGGTAGCCGAAACAGCAGACACCTTAGACACCTTTATCCTTCGTTCTCACCCTTGCGCCACAGCAGGGCAAAGCCTCCGTCATGCTTCATACCCGCCCGTCCACCAACGCCATCCATTCCCCCTCTCCGTGACGGAGAGGGGGTGGGGGGTGAGGTTGCCGTTTGTCGTTTTCTGCGTCCTGCGTCCTGCGTCTTGCGTCCTGTCCGTACGGCGGGCGGGTCACAAGTTCCATTTTGGGGGTATCGCCGAGGATGTGACCCGCCCCTACAAAAAAACCCTTTGCGGCTTTGCGTTCTTTGCGTGAGATTGCCGTTCCGGCTATTCGCGGGTGGAGATTTCAACGGGGTCGGCAACCGAACGGCGTTGCATCGTCCGCAGTTTGTAGACAACAAAGGCAATCGCTGTTAAGCCGATCACCACCAGCACCACTTTCTGATATTGGCTTATCCACACCACGACTTGATTCCAATTTTGCCCCAACACCATCCCGGTAAAGGTTAAAATCCCACTCCACAGGGCAGTTCCAATCGTGGTCAACAATACAAATGTCACCGGGTTCATGCGTTCCATCCCGGCGGGAATGGAAATCAGGCTCCGTACCAACGGAATCAGCCGCCCGATAAAGACAGCCGCGCCGCCAAAGCGGGTAAAGGTTGCCAATGTTTTATTGACATCATGTTCATCAATCAAAAAATAGCGTCCATAGCGTCGCACCAACCGCCGCACGATGGTTTCATTGGCGTACAGCCCCGCCCAGTAAAGCACCATCGCCCCGACGACGGACCCCAGCGTTCCCGATAGCACGACCCCCCAAAAATTCATCGTGCCATCGGCGGTTAAAAAGCCCGCCATCGGCATCACCAATTCCGAGGGAATGGGCGGGAAGATGGTTTCCACCGCCATCACCAGGGCAATGCCGGGGTAGCCCAGCGTCAGGATAATTTGTTCAATCCACAGTTGCAATTGTGCCAGAATGTCGGACATCGGATTCCTCGCCCGTTCTCTCAAACGGGCATAAAAAAAAGGCTGACGTAGGGTTGCGTTGCCTACTATCGCCCCTTCATTGACAGGGTTTTCAGGAGAGAGGCTTTCTCTCCCATTTCAGTTGTAGCTTCCAAACTATAGGCAAAATCCCCGTTTTACAAAAAATCCCCGGGAACGGCGGGCGGGTCAA
>CBKYSX010001033.1:0-1602 GCA_966690745.1 uncultured Ardenticatenales bacterium | reverse complement strand
GGGAAGATTCGCAAGCACATGTATCGAGCAATGTCCCTTTAGGGTGGGGGAACCATGACGAATCGTTGTTAAACGAGAGGCAGGTCAAAGAAATTCATCAGATGGTCAAATCCGTCGGGGAGGTATTTGGCAGTCCGCAAGACGTAGAATGGGCGTGTGGGGAGGGGCAATTGTGGATTTTGCAATCGCGCCCGATTACAACCCTACGTGAGGATTGGTTTACAACCCGAATCGAGAACGATGGCTATGTATGGGGGGCGGGTTTTCTGAATGAGCGTTTTACTTTACCCGTATCGCCCCTAGGGTGGACGATGGTAGCAGACCCATTGGAACAGTTGGCGTTTCGTGCGCCGTTGGAATTATTGGGGGCAGGGGATATGCAACCTCCCCTGCTGAAATTGTGGCAAGGGCACCCCTACAGCCGGGTCGAGGCATGGCAGAGAATCTATAAATTGTTTCCCGATTGGCTTCTGCCTGAAGATGCCGTGCGCTTTTTCCCGAATGGGGATACCAGTTTGCGCCACGCACCTCGCCACCCCACCTATGGAATCCATTTGATAGAGAATGCCCTGAAAGTATTACGCCGGAATTGGAGTGCAACCGCGCCGTGGGAAAACCCGAAAGGATGGGCGCAGTATGAACGCAAACAAACGGTGGTGCTGATACGGTTGGAATTTGAAACTCGACAGTTAGAAGACGTGGCTCACCCCATAGCAAAGGCACGGCGGATCCTGCAACAAAGCGCGACCTTGACTGATGTATTGTTGGAATATCACCGTTGGAGTTTATTGTATACTGATGTCTTTTATTCGCTCTTAAAACGGTGGATGATCGCCCGATTTGGGGGAGAGGAAGGAACCCGCCGCACGGTAGAATTGACGACCCATGTAGAATCACCAACGACCCGCATGAATCGGGCATTGAATCAATTGGTGATACAGACAACCAAAGTGAGGGATGAAGTGCTGGCAGTCGCAGAAGGCGCACCTCTCCCCGAAACGGGCGAATTCTGGGAAAAGGTACGGCATTTCTTGCGGGACTATGGACACCGTTTCATGTCGTTGGATATTTACGATGCGCCCTGGGAAGCCGACCTACAGGGGTTTGCGCGGTTCCTTCTAACCTTGACCCCGACTGCCGACCACCCTGTTTCGACCCAATCCTATAATGGGTTGATACGATTAACGCGGGCGTATATGCATCTGCGGGAAGCCCAACGCTTCTACTGGCAGAAGGTGATGGCATTACAACGGCGGATAATAGTGTGGATGGGGCAATGGTGGGCAGAACAAGGGGAATTGGCTTCACCCGATGACGTGTTCGGGCTGACATGGGCGGAATTACTGAATGACACGCCCGACCCTACCGCCGCCGCCGAACGAATGACGCGGCTGGCACAATTGCGACAAGAAGCGGAATTACATCCGGCGTGGCATTACCCCGATTTTCTTCGCGGAAACCGGCCTTTATTGTTGACCACAAACGAGCGCACATTGCATGGTCGCCCGGTAAGCCCCGGTATGGCGCGGGGACGGGCGCGGGTAATTACATCCCCGCAGGATTTCGGGCGGGTGATGGCAGGAGATATTTTGGTGACGTTCG
>CBKYSX010001032.1:0-1605 GCA_966690745.1 uncultured Ardenticatenales bacterium | reverse complement strand
GTCGTGGGGCAGATTCAGGCGCAACGGGCGCGGGTGATAGCGAAACGGATGGCGGCGTAGGAAAACAGGACGCAGGACGCGGAAAGCAGAAGCGGTGGAAAGGCGAACCTCACCCTCCTTACCATTATGTAGGGGCGGGTCAAGGAATGGCGAAACATCCAAAATGAACCCGTTGACCCGCCCGCCGTTCGGACGGGATGCAAAAAGTTTTTGGGTTGTAGTTGTAGGGGCGGGTCAAGGAATGGTGATAGATCCAAAATGAACCCGTTGACCCGCCCACCGTTCAGCATACAAAGGTTCGTAGGCATAAGACAAACAAACGTATCTATATTTTTTTTGTGGGACAGATTTTCGTCCAAAGAGCGTCGGGTGAGCGGCATAGCATCGTAAGGGATACCAAAGCAACAGGTGAGCGCAACAGCACAAATAGGGAAGACGGAAGCCTGCCATCGCAAGGAGGTCAGACATCATGAAATCCGGTATATGGCTATGGGTATCGTTCGGGATGGTGTTGGGGGTCGTGGTCGGGATGCGGTTGAGTATGGCGGGAATGTTGTTTGTGGCAACCTTCCTCACCAGTACCACCTTATTAGTTCCACTCTTTTGGTGGCGTTCGCACTATGCGGCGCATCTTACCAATTCGATCGAAGTCTTGATTGAACGCCCATCGGGCGAGGTACGGGGGTTCTTACCAAAAAAGGCGTGACCGTACAGGTCACGCCTTTTTTATAGTGGAATCTCAAAATGAAACACAGTACCCTGTAGGGGCGTACCCTTGTGGTCGCCCGCCGTTCGGGTGGGTAACATCCCTTACTCTAAATGATAGGCAATCGGGCTTGCACCATGAGGAACCATATCAAGCGGTATGACACAGACGGTGACGGGGGTTTCGGCTTTTCGCACCATCACTGCTTCGGAGCGTAGCGGGCGATACCCATTGCTGTGGTCACAATCCGTTTGGTCAGGAGCACCGAATTTATATTGATAGCCAGCCAACTCAGATGCCGGACGATTCAATTCCACACGGTAGGCATCGCCTTCTGCACGAACACTGACCTGAGCTTCAAGATTTAATCGGGCAACCAGATTGCTGGCGAAATGTAAAGATTGCCACGTTTCATCTATCTGCGCCGTATCCCCCGCCCGAACACATAACACCTGATGTCCCCCCGATTTGATAAATTCGGCGTGAAGCGCATCAAAAGCCTGGATGTTTTGAACAGTGCTAAACCCATCGGGATTGTGACAATTGGTGCTTTCCGCCGGACCGCTTTTATAGACAAAATGGTCATAATTCCCGACCACAGGTACATCCCACATGGCACGTTGCAGGAGTTGATTCAATTCAATCTGAGAGGGGGTTAAGGCGGCAACCGAAGGAAGATGACGATGGTAGCTTTTGTCTACAGCATAGGTGGCGCGGCTCAATTCAACTGTGAGAAAGGCAACCACTAAGAGAGTGAGAAGTACGAGGGTTTGGAGGGATTTTGTATTGGACATCCTGCCTCCCGTTGTTCTTTTTATAGGTTCATTTAGGTCTAATGCCATTATAGACAAATAAGGCACGCAATAGTAGGAGATATATCACACTTTATTTTCAGAGGC
>CBKYSX010001031.1:0-1607 GCA_966690745.1 uncultured Ardenticatenales bacterium | reverse complement strand
CCGCTCGCCTAAAATGGTGTCATATCCTTCGGGAAGGTTGCGAATGAACTCATCGGCGTTGGCAAGGCGGGCGGCACGTTCAATCTCTTCATCGGTCACGTTTGCCGCGCCAATCGCGATATTGTCCCGTACACTCATCGCAAAAAGCGGGCTGTCCTGTAGCACCACACTCATTTGCGAACGCACCGATTCAATGGTGTAGCGGCGGAAATCTTTGCCATCCAACAGAATCAAGCCCGTTTCAGGCTCATAGAGGCGCAACAGCAAACTCATAATCGTAGATTTGCCATGCCCCGACGGACCCACCAATGCCACTTTCTGCCCCGCCTCAATCTTGAACGAGACATCATCCAACGCGAGGCGGGATTCCTCATAGGCGAAAGAAACATCGCTGAAGCGGATGCCACCGCGTAGCGGTGGGGCGGGTTTGGCGGTGGGCGCGTCTACCACCATTTCTTGCGTATCCAGAATGTCCATCAACCGTTCGCCTGCCGCCGTTGCTTTGGACAACCGTGCGGTGTATTTGGCAAGGTCGCGCAGGGGGCGGAAGGCATTTTTCATATAGGTAATGAAGACCAACAAATCGCCGGGGGTCATTTCGCCTTGAAGCACCCGCAACGAGCCGGACCATAGCACCGTTGCCAACCCGATAGCGGTAACAATATCCACGCTCCGTTCCAGCGAAGCGGCAAGTCGTTTCCCTTTCACCCCTTCTTTTAATTCTTTTTCGTTCTGCCCTTCAAATTGTTCGGCAAAATGATCTTCCAGCGCATACGCCTGTACTACCTTAATCGCGCCCATCGTTTCCGAGGCGGTGGCGGCTAACGCGCCCTCCCGTTTGCGTTGTTTGCGGGCGTTATCGTGAATCTTCTGCCCGATGGAGGAAGTAATCAGCAAAATCAGGGGCATCAACAGCACCACGCGCAGAGCAAGCGCGGCATTCATCCAGAACATGACCCCGATCATGCCCACCAAAATCAGCACATTGACTACCATCGGCATGACTGCCGTGACAATCACCTCTTTGGTCATGCCTACATCAGAAACGAGGCGCATGGTCAGGTCGCCATTGCGGGCAGTGTAGTGATACGAAAGAGAAAGTTTTTGCAAATGGCGGAACAAATCGTGCCGCACCTTTGCCAGCACCCGATTCCCCGCCAGCGCAAAGCCAATCGCCGCGCTATAGGCGGAAAGGGCGCGTAGCCCTGTCGCCGCCACGACTGCCCCTGCCGCCACTGTTAGTAGCATTACTGTATTGGCGGGGGCGGTGGTGGTGTCCGTCAGCAGGCTATCAAAGACCCATTTGAGAGGCCATGGTTCCAGCAGGCGAAAGGCAACTTCGCCCAGCATGGCGAGGGTTGCACCCCCTAACAAGGGGACTTCTTTTTTTAAGTAAGGCGCGAAGCGGCGTGCCGTGTGCATGAAAGCGGGCAATGCCTCGCGCATATTCGTTGGTCGTGACATCTATCAATACTCCCGGTTTGTCTATAAATATCGTTCCATCCCTTTTCCCCGCCCTAAAGGGACATCGCTACGCGCATGTGCGTTGCCCACTATAGACATGTGCTTGGAGGATGGTGCGCCCAGATTGGTTCTTATTTCTGTTT
>CBKYSX010001030.1:0-1615 GCA_966690745.1 uncultured Ardenticatenales bacterium | reverse complement strand
GCAAAAATTCTTCGTAATCGGTGGCATACCCATGCCGCCGTACCTGTTCTAATTCTTGCTCGTACAGACCCCATTCCATAATGGTGTTCTGGGTGTGGGGGCGCATCGGTTTATCGTGGAGCAGTTGGCGCAGGGCTTCGGGGGAGAGGGCGGCATGGAAAATTTTGCCAAACGCCCCCGCCCAATGGCTCATGCGGCTACCGAGGCTGGGGGAAATTTTGATTTCCAACTCTGGCTCGGCACTATCCATAATCATCACCGACCCGCTCGGCGTAAAGGTTCCCAAGACTACCGTCGAGGCATACTGCACGGCTAAATCCCGCACAAACGGATGGGCGACATCCCGCACCGACAGCCGCTCCACCACCAGATTCCCCAGATGGAACAACGCCGGACCCAACCGATATTTTTTGGTGTCTTCATCCCGTTCCAGTAAATTGTGATAGGTGAGAGTATTCAGAATATCAAAAACGGTACTTTTATTAAGATTTAACAAACGGCTGAGATCGGAAACTCCATAGGCATCGTCCCCGGTACGATAGGATTTTAGAATTTGCATCGCACGATCTACCGCCGGAACGAGGGCTGGCACTTCTTCTTTCACAAGGACCCCTTTATCGTTATCAGATTGTGCGAACTACCCCTGCCGGGGGTGGCAACAGGCAGTCCGTTGTTCTATTGAGAGAACGGCTTTCTCTATTGTATGTCTTTCTGTAACCGTGTCAATAGCTAACAGAATGACAAATGTTCCCGTTTCTTCACCAATGCTTCACCCCCTCACCTGTACGAACGTTTAGCAACTGTTGCTGATGAATTTCATGGTTGATATATGGAAGCGCAGTATGTAGAGTATGCGCGGGGGATTGCATTCCGATGGCTTTCTCCGTTCGCTCCAATTCTGCTACACCCTTACGTTTATTCGGGTGTGCTGTTTTCGATGGGATTACTCCGTTGGAAACAAACCCTGCTGATGGGCGTGTTGTCGCGCAAACCCATCCATAAGGCTTGTTATGCGTTCATGGTGGTTGTTGGGAATCGTCGTTTGGTTAGGAATGGTGGGCTGGCGGCAAACGCTGTATGTGTCCGCTACACGCGGGGTTGACCCCACCCCGCCCCCGACAGTTACAGGCACACAGATTGCGGATTTTATCCCCGCGATATACGGTACCCCCGGCGGTGGAAGCCATGCCCGCCCGCCGATCTGGGACCCGCGCCTGGATGACTTAAATGTAAGTTACCATCCCGCCGCCGATTGTAGCGAAGGTTGTTGGCGGTTGGTACGCGCCGAATATCTGGACAAAGGGCAATCGGGCGGCTTACACCATATTTTCGCCAAATCCTTAGATGCTAACGGTCAACAGATCGGTGGTACGACTTGGGGCGTGGGCTGGCCCGATGGTGCGGATATTTCCACCACCAAACCACCCCCCGATTGGGGCGATCTGGCGATGTGGGATTGTTATTTCCCTGATCAGGGGCAAGTCGGGGGCTATCGTGCCTGGATGGGGGCAACCGAAAACCGGAGTGATATTGTGCGCGGCATGGCATTGCCTTATTGCCATCACGTTGTCTTCCGCCTGACATGGCAATGGGATGAAGGCACCCATCTCACTCT
>CBKYSX010001029.1:0-1620 GCA_966690745.1 uncultured Ardenticatenales bacterium | reverse complement strand
CCCCACATCGGCCCCCACATAGGTGGCAAACGCCGAGAGCAGTTGGTTGGCAATCCCCGCCACCAAAAAGATAATGGCAATCGTCAACAGGCTTTGAATTTCCGCGCCCGCCTGTGCATTGTCAATGAAGGTTCTCAGCAATTGCGGAGTAATCAACTGACTCCCGATACTGCTGACCAACAACACTGCCAGTAAAACCGCTTTCCATCCCTGCGGACGCAGGTATTTCCAGAAGATGGAAAGGTATTGAGAGATTGAAATTTGCATATGACACTCTTGGAGTGATTAGTGGTCAGTGAATGGTAGGGGTGTGTCAGGCAAACCAACAGCTTCCAAAATGGAAAATGTGACCCGCCCACCGTTGCGCTGTATTCATTCTATGCCACCCACCCTTCGCTTTAGTACGTACCATCGTACAGGATTCTCACGACACGGATTGGTTTTACAACACTATCATTGTTTCTGTCGTCACTTCCGTTCACTGCCTACACTGTCGTTCCCTGTTCACTGACCACTAACCACGTTTTACTCAAAAATAAAAGCCATGAGGAAGAAACTTCCTCACGGCTTTTGACGGATGCGTGTTTGGTGCGCCGTCGGTGGTGCCCGGCAAAAGGCAACAGAAAAGCCGTGAGGTAATGGGCTACCCACGGCTACCGGCGGTGCGCGACTGTAATTAGACGATAAGACTTAGCCGATAGGATCGCGAGCAGACATGGTGATACCCTCATTCGGAGTTTCGGTGATTCGAACTCGATTGATGATGCAACTCATAGGTGGTCTGCTCCTTGTCCGATTCATCGGACGCTATCGGCACGGAAAAATACGCCACGGTTGTGGCACCAGTCGGCAGAATACAGGAATTATAAAGGAAAGTCAAGAGGGAAAGTAAAATATTTTAACGAATTTTTAGGATAGGACTTAAACAATTGAGAAAATAAGAAATAATCTAAAAGCCATCGTCGTTCAGCTCACGGATAGCCATGAGTGGAGCATAGCGGAACTTATGGAGGTATCTACACACGTATTTGACGTTTGCTATTCCAGCAGGGGGTGTCCGTAAGAGTAGCAAACGTAGCAATCGTCGCAAACGTCACGCTTCTATGATGGTGCTTATACTACCAAGGAGAATTCATTTTACTAGCCATCATCACCAATCCTCGCTCCTTGGCGTTTCTGCAAGCAATTTCTTTTGTCCACTCCCTACGTGCGGGTCGTGGTAGGGGCGGGTCATCGCAATGCAGAGCCATTCACCCATCGGTAAAGACCCGCCCTCGTTCCAAAATTGGACGTTGGTTGGGGGCAACGGCGGGTGGGTGTGTGCTCTATAAGGGTAAATACGCCATTCCGACCACCCGTCCCTACCGCAATTTGTAACCACATTGAACCCGTTTGATTTGTGGTAACCCTTAGCCCTTTAGGGCGGGGAACCCGTTACGATATATATTTCTTAAACATGATCAACCTCGCGAACATTCGCGCTTACCCCCAATGCGATGAAACACAAAATTCCCTATTGATTTTCCTTCCATTGTTAGGTATACTAACCTTTCGCCTTTTCCCCATTTCCCCTCGCGGAGCACGACGGAGTACCCCGCCGCGTCCGCTTTTGATGAATAG
>CBKYSX010001028.1:0-1624 GCA_966690745.1 uncultured Ardenticatenales bacterium | reverse complement strand
CGGAAGACCGTGCCACCTTGAGCGATGGAACCCTGGCAGGGAGTATTGTTGGTCTGGATGCTGGGATTCGCAACCTGATGGCGTTTACGGGCTGTTCGCTCAGCGAGGCATTGCCCACTATAACCACTACTCCGGCGCGATTGTTAGGATTGGATGGCTATAAGGGCAAAATCGCGGTGGGATACGATGCCGACCTTGTATTACTCACCACAGACCTTCGTGTAGTCAGTACAATTGTAGCAGGGGAAATTGTCTATCAAGCCCCGCGGATGAATTCTCACTCAGACACAGAAAGCCTGTTCACACAGGCGAATGTCTATGTATTTCAGTAGGCTTGAGCCGACTTTGCATATCAGCGTGAGGTTGAAACCTCACGCCCTAAACAAACAAGCATGTTAGAAACAACGCTTTTATACCGTGAAATTCACGAACAGCCCGGGGTGTTAGCGCGGTTGATTGAACGGGAACGGGACAACACCCGGCGATTGGCAGAGCTAGTACACCAACGGAACATCCGCCATGTGATGATTGCGGCGCGGGGAACCAGCGCGAATGCCAGCCGTTATGCGGGGTATTTATTGGGGGCGTTGGGTAATTTAACCGTGGCGTGGGCAGTGCCGAGCCTCTTTTCTGTCTATCAGAAATCACCTTATATGGCGGATATGCTGGTTATTGGGATTAGCCAGAGCGGACAAAGCCCCGATATTGTATCGGTAGTAGCGGAGGCACGACGACAGGGTGCATTAACCGCCGTCATTACCAACAATCCTGCCTCACCCCTCGCGGCACAGGGAGATTTTGTGCTGGGGCTTCATGCCGGGGAAGAAAAAGCGGTGGCGGCAACCAAAACCTACACCGCCCAATTAACCACCCTTGCCCTCCTCGGTGCGGCATTGGCGAACGATAGCGTGTTAGATGAAGCCTTGGAAGGTATCCCGGATGCGGTGGCAGAGGCATTGCGCGTCAATAAAACGGTCGGGGAGATTGCGCCCCGCTATCGCTATATGCAGAGGTGCGTTACGGTAGGGCGAGGCTATAACTACGCAACGGCTTATGAGTTGGGTCTAAAAATGCAAGAACTGACCTACACTATCACCGAACCCTATAGCAGTGCCGAATTTATGCACGGTCCATTGGCAATGGTGGAGGAGGGATTTCCCATGATTGTGATTGCCCCGTCCGGGGCGATGATTTCCGAACTCCAAACCTTAATGCGAACCCTACGAGACCTTCGCGCCGAAATTGTGGCGATTTCCGACGATGCCGAAACATTAGCATGGGGGCATGTACGTTTGCCCCTACCCGCCGGGGTTCCCGAATGGTTGTCGCCAATTACCGCCATTATTCCGGGGCAATTACTGGCGATGCACCTTGCCCATACCCGCCATTACAACGTGGACGCGCCACGGGCGATACGGAAGGTGACGGAAACCGTTTGAAAGAAAAAGACGAACGGATAAGTGCGTTCGTCTTTTTTACCATCACGCCCATTGTGAATCAACGTGAAGCAGATGTTCCTTGTCCTATCGTGGGCAAATAGGTCTTCAAATTCGGGGGTACTTTGGGATTGAGGACAGATAACCCACTATTTTCTTGCTCGATTGCACCGTAAATTTCGGGTCCG
>CBKYSX010001027.1:0-1627 GCA_966690745.1 uncultured Ardenticatenales bacterium | reverse complement strand
ACGGCTAACCCGAGACTGTCATCTACATAGGTAGGTATAGGTTCCGGCGTACCCCGTACCGGAACGGTAGCAGTCGGCAAGGGTTCGGGGGTGCCACGCACAGGCACGGTTTCCGTTGGTGCAATGGTTTCGGTCGGCACAGGCGTTTCCGTTGGGGCAGGGGTATTGGTATTCACCACAGTAGCGGTAGGTTCCACCACCGACGTTTCCGTGGCAACGGGTTCCGGGGTTGTGACGGCGGTGGGTTCGGGGTTTTGTCCCCCGTTGTCAGGCGTAGCGGTGCCGCCACAGGCTGTCATAAGCAGGGCAAGCAGAACGGTAAGGGTTATCAGAATACGATTCATGGTTCTCCTTTAACGGCAGAGAGGGAAGGTTCAGGTTAGAACTGCCATTTTCTTTTTGGGTACATGTATATAACGAAATTCAGGGGGAGCATGTTCCCGAAGGGGGATTTAAGGGGATGTTTCAGGCAATACCGGTCCTGCGTGTTCGGGGAATTTGCCTTTTTTGTCGGCGTAGAACGCTTGAATGGTAAGGAGGTCTTGCTCCATATCCCCTCCCGGGATCAGAATCGGTCCAAAGCCGCCGATTTTCTTCTCGTAATCCACGAAAGACAACCCGATAGGAACCTCCGCACCCATCGCAATATGATAAAAGCCCGTTTTCCAACGTGGCGACCATTTGCGGGTTCCTTCCGGTGTCACCAGCAGAATAAATTCCTCGTGGGTATGAAATGCTTCGACCGCTTGTGTCACCAAATTGTTGGATTTACTCCGATCAATCGCCACACCACCGATTGCCCTCATAAACCACCCCATCGGGGCGGGGCGGAACAATGAATCTTTGGCGGTAAAGGAGGGACGAATCCCAAAATAGCCCGCAATTAAAATAAAGAGGGCAAAATCCCAATTACTGGTGTGAGGTGCGGCGACTAAGACATATTTATGATAGGGAGGTGGGGTTCCAACCACTTGCCAGCCGCCGATTTTCAGCAATCCCGCACATATAAAGCGCAGGATAGGGTTGGGGTTATAAGGTCTGCCGCGTTTTTTAAGGTTGGGTTCGGTCATGGGGTTTTAGGAAACATGAAGGATTAAGGTATGGCTATCCTACCCCTCCATTCGGTCAAACGCAAAGAGGAGGCTTATAAGCCTCCTCTTTGCGGTCGTGCGTGCGGGGAAATGGTTTATAGATTAGCAGAAGCTGTCGGGGCTTCGCTCTTGATAAATTCGAAAGAGGCTTGCCGCTTCGGTACGGTTAGTGGATTCCAATTTCCGTAAAATATTGTGAACGTGATTTTTCACAGTACCGTATTCGATGACCAGTTGATGTGCAATTTCCTGATTGGAGCATCCTTCGCTCAACAATCCCAAAACTTCACGTTCACGCGGCGACAGTGCATCTACGGCGGTTAATCGTTCTTGCAAGTTAATCAATGTCTCCTGTTGTTGGCGCAATTCGGAAAGACGCGACATTAGAATAGCGGCAACCCCCGGCGAAATCAGTGCTTCGTTCTGGCAGGCGGCACGGACTTTGGAAAGCAAATTATCAAGTGATTCATGTTGCAGAATATACCCTGCCGCGCCTGCTTCAACGTAACAAAGGATTTCGTCCGGGTTTTCCGTGA
>CBKYSX010001026.1:0-1638 GCA_966690745.1 uncultured Ardenticatenales bacterium | reverse complement strand
GCCGGAAGGTCGGCGGTAAGGTCGGTAGGAACATAGCCGGGAGCCACCGCATTACAGGTAATTCCACGCGAACCCAATTCTTTCGCCACGCTTTTGGTTAAGCCAATCATGCCTGCCTTGGCACTGGCATAGTTGGCTTGCCCCGCGTTACCTCCAATCCCTGACACGCTGGTAATGTTGATAATGCGCCCATAACGACCTTTCATCAACGGGCGTTGCGCGGCTTTAATCACGTTGAACGCCCCTTTAAGATTGATGTCAATCACATCATCCCAATCGCTTTCTTTCATCCGCATCATCAGATTGTCGCGGGTGATTCCGGCGTTGTTGACGATGATATGCAAGCCGCCCAACTCCTCCACGACTTTTTTAATCATCGCTTCCGCCGCGTCGGGATGGCGCACATCGGCTTGTACGGCGATGGCTTTGCGTCCCATTCCTTCTATTTGCGCTACCACTTCCTGCGCGGCATCGGCACGCCCCTGATAGTTCACCGCTACATCTGCGCCCAATTCCGCCAGTTTCAGACTAATCGCCCGTCCTATGCCCCGTGACCCGCCTGTTACGAGGGCAACCTTTCCGGTGAGGTTTAACATAAATTATTGTCCTTTCGTATTGAGAATTAAGATATAAGAGTAAAGAGTGAAGATTCTCGCTCTTTACTCTTATATCTTCCCTCTTTCGTTGATTTGTTCCCACGTTCCCAGCGTTAAACGATTCATCTCTCGATGAATTCGTTTGACCAATCCGACCAAAACTTCACCACTGCCAATTTCAATCACGGTGTCTACCCCTTGCGTCGCCAGAAAAGCGACGGTATCAGTCCAGCGCACCGACCCCATCAGTTGCGCTTTGAGTTCGGCGCGAATATCGTCGGGGGTGGTGAGCGGGGTAGCGGTCGTGTTGCCTACAACCGGAATAACAGGGGCGTGAATCGGCGTTGCATCAATCTGTTCCGAGAGGGGAGTGTGTGCAATAGCCATTAAAGGGCTATGCGCGGCGATACTGATGTCCAAAGGTACCACTTTCCGTGCGCCAGCCGCCGTTGCCGCTTCCATCGCCCGTTGCACGGCGGGTTTCGCTCCTGAAATCACCACCTGCCCCGGCGAGTTGTAATTGGCAACCTGTACTTTTTCGTCGTCGGTGCTGGCAGAGGCGCAAAGTTGGGCAACCGTGGTATCGTCCAGGTTCAGAATTGCCGCCATGCCGCCGGGGTTGGCATCCCCCGCCATTTTCATCAGTCGCCCCCGTTCGCGCACCAGCCGCAACCCATCCGCAAAAGAGAGACTCTCTACCGCCGCCAACGCGCTATATTCGCCCAAACTGTGTCCGGCGGCAAACGCCGCATCGGGCAAAGTACCTTCCGCACGGGCGGCACGGAATGCCGCAACGCTGTGGACATAGAGGGCGGGCTGGGTGTTGATGGTCTGGTCTAGTTCGGCTTTCTCCCCTTCAAACATCAAACGGGAAAGCGCGAAACCCAGCACCTCATCGGCTTCTTCAAAAAGGGCGCGGGCAACCGGGGAATTTTCATATAACGACTGACCCATGCCCACTGTCTGTGAGCCTTGACCGGGAAACAACCATGCAATGGTAGACATAGTAACTCCGATGAGAGTAATCGGGAACGTTTCTTAC
>CBKYSX010001025.1:0-1642 GCA_966690745.1 uncultured Ardenticatenales bacterium | reverse complement strand
TGGGACGCAGAACGCGGGACGCAGAAAACGGCGTACGGCGTAACGCAAGGACGCAGAGGGTTATTGTAGGGGCGGGGCAAGCCTCCGGACACCTTCCAAAATGGAACTTGTGACCCGCCCGTCGTAAGGACGCAGAGGAATTTAGGTGGTGCGTGGGACATGACGGCACGGGGAATTGGAGCGTGTCGGGGCGGGGTTTTATACTGAAAGGAGCTTTACGCTTACAAAAATGAAAGGAGTAGGGGGTTATGGATACGGCAGAAGGCGAGGTGTCGGAGTTTCAACAGTTTTTCCGCCGTTATGTCGGGGAAGATGGTCATGTGGTATTACCGGAATCGTCTACAGCGCGGATTGAGGTGGCGCGGGCAATTTTAGGGAGAAAGTTGATGGGGTCGTTCGACTATTGGGCGATGTATGCTTTTGATTTTATGGATAATGCAGAGGCGGCTTCCTCGTATCCCTCCACCAGCCCACTTTACCAAAAAGATATCTATTTTCGGGGCGGGTTGCGTGACCTATCCGATGAGCAACGGGCGGTGGTGAAACAACTACTTCTGGAAACGATGGAGGGGGTCTTATTTAGCGCGTTGGTGGCGTTGGATCAGTTTCCACTGCCGGACTATGAACTCACATTGACGCTTAAGAATGAAGAACAGCCTGCTGACAACCTGCAAATCGCGCCTTATAAAGGCATGGATTTGCATGATGAGTTGACGGGATGGGTTCAGGAGTTTAGTCAGTTTGCACAGAAGTTGGTGAAATAGGTTGAACGGATGGCACACAACGGGGACGTTGTATGCTCCAATCCACATAACGGGGATGGTGGGTGCCCCCATTATTTCCCTTGCATTTGTTTGTTGACGTGGACAATGCGTTGGATGGCGGTGAAGTTGGAGAGGACTGCCAGCACAATCATGGCGATGTACATTTGATTGAAGAGCAAGCCTAACCCCAGCACCGCAATCCGTTCAAAGCGGGTGAACAGCCCGATTTTACACTCTATGCCCAGTCCTTCGGCGCGGGCGCGGGTGTAAGAAACCATCAGCGAGCCGATGATGGCGGCATAGGTCAGCATAACCTCTACCCGTAGCTCTTGCCCCATAAACCACCAGAGCAAGCCGCCATAGACAAAGGCTTCCGCCCAACGGTCGGTGGTGGAATCCAGAAACGCGCCAAATTTGGTGACACGGTTGGTCAGCCGCGCCACGCCGCCATCCAGCGCATCAAACGCCGCCGCCGCCGCCATCAATATCCCCCCCGCCAGAAAATAGCCCTGCGAGAGAATGACCCCGATTCCCAACATAAAGAACGTGCCCAGCAGGGTCAGGGCATTGGGGGTAAAGCCCAATTTTGCCAGCCCGCCCGCCAGCACATCCACGATACTTTTGGTCTGTCCGCGTAGCCATTCGGAAAGCATCACGCCCCCCGTTTCTAGTGAGAGAAAGGATTGAGGGTCAGGGTGATGTGACCTGCAATCTTGGTATTGACGTTATGATAATTTAACAGTGGCACTTTGTCCAAGAGTGAACGACAGCAACGACAGCGACGACAGCAACGACAGCAACAACAGTGAAAAGTGATTAGGGGTAGGGGCGGGTCAGGGAATGGAGAGCTTTTCAACATGAACCCGTTGACCCGCCCG
>CBKYSX010001024.1:0-1643 GCA_966690745.1 uncultured Ardenticatenales bacterium | reverse complement strand
TTGACCAATTGGGTAAATTTTTTGTGCCCGAAGTGGTAATTCAGCCGGGGCAAAGGGTGATTGATACAGGCGTTTATCGCTATGTACGCCACCCGTCCTATACCGGAATTTTGATTGCCCTCATCGGGGTGGGGCTGGCTTCCACCAACGGGCTATCGTTATTGATTCTGGTCGTCACAGGCTATAGTTTGCTTACCTATCGGATGAACATTGAAGAAGCCGCTCTGCTCCGTGCCTTTGGCGATGCGTACCGTGATTACATGAGGCGTACCAGACGGCTGATTCCCTTTTGTTGTAAATAATCCCTCTGAATCCATCCAAAACGGAAAGCTATGCAACGGTTATCTTTGCCTCCTGCGTCCTGCTTTCTGCGTCCCGACCTCTATGCCCGTTGTCGAACTCCGCGATTTACTCCTTGGTATTGGACTTCTGCTCACGGTAGCGGTGGGGGCGGCGGTCTGGTTTGACCGTTGGTTGCATCGCCGCGTTGCCCCCGACCCCTTACAAACCACTGCCTTATGGGAATTGCTCCCCATCGGGGTGTCGCTCTTTGATTTGAACAACAGCCCCGTTTACGTGAACCCCACTGCACAACGCCTGCTCCATTTTTCTGCTTCTGCCAAAGCCTTGCCTGATAGTGCATGGGTGCCCATGTTATTAGAAGACATCCGCCTTGCCCGCTCTACCGGAACCACCAGTGCCAGAACCTTGTTCCTGGAACAGGAAAAACAGTGGCGGCGATGGTGGGTGACGGCATGGCAAAATCAAACCGTTCTGCTGGTGGAAGATGCCACTACCCTGCAACACGCCGAACAAAACGCCCACCGCATGATTAGTGACCTCACCCACGAAATCCGCACGCCCGTTGCTACCCTGCTGACCCATGTCGAAGTGCTAAAGTTGCCCCATTTGCCCGATGACACCCGCGCCCAATCCTTAGCCTTTATGCAGGGGGAAGGGCAACGGCTGGAAAAACTGGTGCAACATATGACCGACCTGACACGGTTGGAAACCAGTGCTTCTTTTGAATTGCGCCCGGTGGATGTGGTGGAATTGGCGGCGGAAGTGGTTGCCCAATCCCACGCCCTTGCACTAGAAAAACAAATCCGGCTGATTCTGCACCACGACCCCGTACTCCCGCTGGCGTTGGGGGATCGCGGACGGTTAAAACAACTCTTCCTCAATCTGGTCGAAAACGCGCTGAAATATTGTCGGGCGCACGATCAGGTTGAAATCACTCTGCAACGCACCGAACGGGGCTTAAGTTGTGTGGTTGCCGATACCGGACCGGGCATTTCAGAAAAACATCTGCCCTATATCACCAACCGTTTCTATCGGGTCGGGGGCGAACGGGTAAGCGGCAACGGGCTGGGGTTGGCTTTTGTGGTCGAAATTCTGCGCCGCCATCAAAGTACTCTCAACATCTCCAGCCGAACCGAGCCACCCACCGGAACCACCTTCAGCTTTATACTGCCCCTTGCCGACAGTCATCCTAAAGGGGCTTAAGGGGAAAGGGATGGTGAACAACAATGAATCATAAAAGATTAGTTCGGTCTTATGCCCCCTCTTGGGAGGGGGGAAGGGGGATGGGTTGTCGTTCATGCAATATTTCCGTCCCGGTTGCCCATAAAAAACAGGGGGAA
>CBKYSX010001023.1:0-1655 GCA_966690745.1 uncultured Ardenticatenales bacterium | reverse complement strand
CAATGTGCTCGATCCCATCCGCCGCCAACAACATGCGGATCAACTTGCACCACGTCGGCTGGATGTTCGGGTGCGGTTCAAACAACTTCGTGACCCCGAAAGCACGATGATACTCTGCCACATCTTCCATCATCCGCTTGCCACGCCGCTCCCACGCCTGTAAACGGGTATTCACCTCATCGCAGGAATGTCCGCCCCCCTCCTCCATCCCTACCAACCAGTAATCGCCGCCGATATTGCCATATCCGTAAAACGTTTCCATAAATTCCTTGAGCAAGCCATCATCCAATCGGGGCATCAGTTTATGTCTCCATACGTGGCAGTGGGTCGGCGCATACTATAAGAGGGGAAAAATTCAGAGGCAAATAGGAAGGATACAGAGTTGACGAAAAGCCAAAACCCCTTTACATTTACCTCACAAGCCGCTATCATAACGCGCATAATCTCAATTCTGACAGCCCCCCGGAAAAGAGCATTATCCTCATGTCCGCCTCCGAAGTCCGCGCCAGCTACGAAGAACTCACCGGCATTGCCACCAAATTCACCCAGGCATCAGAACGCAACCAACAGTCTTTACAACAAATTGAACGTGCCGCCCAACGACTGACGGGCGGTAGCTGGCAAGGGCGCGGCTCCGAAGCCTTCGCCCGCGAAATGCAAACGCTCCTTCTGCCTGCCTTGCGTCGCCTCGTCGTCGCGCTGGCGCAGGGCGGAACCACCGTTCGCAAAATCCAGCAATTGATGCGGCAGGCGGAAGAAGAAGCCGCTGCCCTTTTTAACAAACAAGCCGAAGGTCCCGGCATGGGCGGCGGACCCGGCGATGGCAGTGCCACCGGGGATGCCCCCGGCGCAGGCGGCGGTGCGGCTCCCGGCGGAGCCGGCGCACCACCCCAGATGACGATGGCGGATTTGTTTAATTCCGTCGTCGCGGGCAACGATGCCGCCACCAAAGATTCGCCCTACAACCCTGTTACCATCAAACAAATCGGTCCCAATGAATACGTCGTCGAAATCGCCGGAACCAAAGCCGATAGCGTCTGGGGAAGCAACGGCTGGGTCAGTGCCCTTGTCACCGGCTTCTCCCCCTCCTCGCCCTATTACAATGATATTCGGGCGATGGTGGACAACCTGCCCCCCGGCGCAACCATTCACCTCGCCGGGCATAGTCAGGGCGGGCATGATGCCCTCTTCCTCGCGCAGGATCAAGGCTTGATAAACAAATTCAATATCGCCACTGTCACCACCTTTGGTACCTCCACGATTCACAAAGAATACAACAATGAATCGCAGTACCACAACTACATGATTCAAACCGACGTACTGGGCATTGTCCATGATGGAGTCTACGGTGCGATTGAAAGTGCCGCCTTACCCGGAATTTCGCAATGGCTACGGGCAGATGATGTTCGCAACACCTACCTTAGCCCGCTCCAATGGAACCCGGTCAATTCCCACGGGGACTATGGCAACCATCCCGATATGCAGGGTATGCCCGCCCCCTTTGAAATCAAACAACCGCCTGTCATTGTGGATCAAATGACCCTTCCCGGCGTGAACCAGAACTCCCCCGGCAGTTGGTGGGATCGGTTGTGGGGCAGGTAGAGAATAGTGCATAGTTCATAGTGCATATTGCATAAACGACCTCAAACGAAATG
>CBKYSX010001022.1:0-1655 GCA_966690745.1 uncultured Ardenticatenales bacterium | reverse complement strand
AATCAGTTTTGCCATATCCGCCGCCAGCGCATGGCGCGTTTCGGCGGGCAATCCCGCCAGTTCCCCATCCCGATATGCCAGAATCCGCTCCGCTTCGGCAGGAGGCTGATAGAGTTCGGCGGGATAAGGCAATGTCAATTCTGCCAGAGCCGCTTCGGTGTGGTGGATGATGTCGGTGATGAGGGAATCCATGGGGGTAGTGCATATTGCATAGTGCATATTACATAAAACGACCCGTATCAATGCCGTTTATGCAATATGCACTATGCAATAAATAATCAATTCTGTGCCACAGGGTTGGCGGGTTCGGGTGCAAGGATGTCCGCGTTGGGAACAACCTCAATTTGATTGAGGGGCCAGTAGGCAAAATAGGCTTTGCCAATGATAAATCGCCGCTCCAGCACGCCCCATTGATGACTATCCGACGAGGCGGAACGGTTGTCGCCCAGCACAAAATATTCGTTCTCTTTGAGGGTGGTGGGGGAACAGGTGTAGCTCCAGGGGTTGGGGTTGTAATTTTCCTCAATAACCTGTCCGTTGACCACAATCTCGCCGGGGCGACATTCCACCGTATCCCCCGGAACCCCCACGACCCGCTTAATGTAATCTTTTTGGTCTTCGGGCAAGGAGTAGGGATATTCAAAAACAATCACATCTCCCCGTTCCGGTCCGTCCAGATAATATTCGGCTTTGCTGACAATCAGGTGTTGCCCTTCGTGCAGGTTCGGCTCCATGCTACTGCCTTCAATGCGGTAATTAATAATGAAGGTTCGCATCAGCACGAAGATAAAGAGCGTCAACAACAGCGTTTCCGCCAGCTCATACGCCATCACCCGCCAATTGGTGCCATCGCTTTCTTTAGCGGTGTCTTCTCCCACCGGCGTTTCTTGAATTTGCCCTTCAATCACATCCCCGCCAAAGGCAGGGCGCGATACTGTGACCGTCGGGTTGGAAGCAGGATAGGTTCCTGCCCCGGAGAAAGCGGTGGTATTGCCAAAAGAACGGTTGCTATCGGAAACGGTTGCGAGCGGGTAGGTGCTAAGGGTCGTATGGGGTGCGGGCGAGCCGTTGGTGTATCCGGCATAGTGCCCGTTGGGTGAAGGTGGCGGCAGTTCGCGCAGGGTCAGCTGATGTTGCTGTTGGGCGCGAATCCGGTTATAGAGCAAGGCAGACCCCGCCACAATCGTACCCAGCAATACCAGATACGAGGTGGTATTGGAGGCTTTGGCGGGAACGTCAGGGGTTTCTTGAGAATCCATGCGTAAAAAGAAGTCAGTGGCTATGGATCAATGACAGCGAACTGTATCCGAATAAACGGAGTGCGAATCAAAATAAGACGACAACATATCAATTATAGTGAGGGGCGGAGGGGATGCAAAGTAAGGGAAGGGTCATAACGTGATGGGCGTTCCTCCATCCTGTCGCACCCCTATGCTACAATACACTGTCCAAAGAACATCAATGAAAGGACAAGGGTATGCCCCGGTTTGAATTGGTGAGTGACTATAAGCCCACAGGCGACCAGCCCACCGCAATTGCCACATTGGTTAATGGCATTAAAGAAGGGTTACACCAACAAACATTGTTGGGCGTAACCGGGTCGGGGAAAACGTTCACCGTCTCGAACGTGATTCAGCAGATTCAACGCCCCACCC
>CBKYSX010001021.1:0-1661 GCA_966690745.1 uncultured Ardenticatenales bacterium | reverse complement strand
ACCCAACAGTCGTTGCCCCAATTGGCGTAACTCGTCGCGCGTTTTGCCTTGAAAGCCCTCGCGCCAATGCCCGTCTGCCACCAGGGTTGCCCCCGATGCTACGGAAACCAAGGGGGCGGTGGGTTTTTCCTGGTGTTTTACCAGAAAATTAGTGAGAAGGTCACGGTCAAAACGGCGATGTCCGCCCTCGGTGCGTACCGACGCAATATGTCCTTCGTCGCTCCAACGGCGCAACGTGCCGGGGTGAACGCCTAACAGTTTTGCCGCTTCATTGAGGGAAAGCCAATCGGTCATAATGAGGTGTGGGGTGGGTTAGGAAGGGTGGACGTAGTGCATGATGCATAGTTCATAGTGAATAATGCATAAACGCCGAACTCCCATAATGGAAGGATGTCTTTATGTACTATGCACTATGAAATTGCTATCACATCTCACCCTTCCTACTCTAATGATGTTCAGGCTTTGGCGGGTTGTTTGGCAAGGCTCCGCAAAATCACATCCCGCAGGAAGGGATGGGCGGCGGCTTCTTTATCTTTGACCTGATCCGCGGCAGTGGCGATCACGTATGCCGTTTTCCAATCTTCTTTATCCGTGTAATCACAGAGGCGGCTGAGGATGGCATCATGGAAATTGGTGCGGTCATCATCATCCAGCGTCAACTTTACTGCGTCGGTGGCATAGGTGCGAAGCGCGGCGGGGTCGGTCGGCGGCTCGCCCAATTCGGCGCGGACTTTCGCGGTGTTTTCGTCGGTCAATTCGTAATCGTTGAAAAACTCTTCTTTTGCCGCTTCGTCTGCCACCGCTTCAAACTCATCAGGATGGTCGGCAAAATGGCTTTCCCATTCCGCACGATGCGGCTCCAGCAGGGCAAGGCTCTGTTCATTTAATTTCTGCTGTTGCCACAATTCAGTCAGCATCTGGCGGGCATCGGCGGGCAGGGGACCGGCGGGGATGTTGCGCCCCGTCATCTCTTCATACATACCGCGCATTTCGGCATCGCCCGGAACCCCCAATGCCTGAAGCCGTGCCATTCGCGCCTGTTGCGCCTTCATCCGTTCTACCGCTTTGCGCTGGTCGTCCGCAAAGTGACAGGTCTTATACTTTTTGCCACTGCCACACCAGCAGGGGTCATTTCGTCCGATTTTGCTCATAGGTAACTCTCATTTGGGAAATTATCGGTTGTTGCGTGGTGCGTGGATTTCCGGTTCCCTGCCCTAAAGGGACGGGGCTAGATACATGTGGCTCCTAAAAGCCATATTTCCGTAAAGTACATGTACTTAGCCCTGTGGTTTTAACCCGGGGAATCAAAATGCGCCCTTTCTACAATCCACGCACCATGCAACCGTTCGTTAGCTAAACAATCCGTCTACGTATTCTTTCGCGGTAAAAGGGCGCAGGTCTTCCATTTTTTCGCCCGTACCAATCCATTTGATAGGCAATTGAAATTCATCGGCAATCGCCAATGCCATACCACCCTTTGCCGCGCCATCTAGTTTGGTCAAAATCACGCCCGTCAACCCCGCGTTTTTGGTGAAATGTTTCGCCTGCGACAGGGCGTTTTGCCCGGTGGTGGCATCTAAGACCAGTAAGACTTCGTGGGGCGCATCGTGGACGTTCTTTTCCGCCACGGCTTTGATTTTGGTCAACTCTGCCATCAGGTT
>CBKYSX010001020.1:0-1662 GCA_966690745.1 uncultured Ardenticatenales bacterium | reverse complement strand
GGCGAAGAATCGGGCGGCTATGCCTTTAAGGGGCATGTCCCCGAACGGGATGGGATTCTGGCGGGGCTGATGTTCCTGGACCTGATGAGCCGCACCGGACGCAAACCGACCGAACTGATTGAAGATTTGTTTGCAAAAGTCGGGGAACACTACTACGACCGTGTAGATACCCATTACCCCGCCGCTGAACGCGAGGCGATTTTAGAACGGGTGCGCTCCGCCACGCCGGAAACGATTGCGGGCTTCCCGGTCGAATCCATCAATACCACCGATGGCTGGAAATACATCCTCGGCAATGGGGGCGGCTGGATGCTGATTCGCTTTAGCGGCACGGAACCCTTGATGCGCGTCTACACCGAAACTACCCGCAAAGAATCGGTACGCCCGATTCTGGATGCAGGGTTGGAACTGGCGGGAATCCAATAACGTATTGTTGGTTGCGTAGTGCTTGAGATTCCCCGCCCTAAAGGGGCGGGGCTATGATAGGGCACGCCCCTTTCCCAAAATTCACGCACCCCATTTAATGACAAATGTCACCCCCATACAGTCATTTGTCACATGACATTTTGCTCGTTGTGTGTGAAAATTATAACAATTGAACATGTTCGATTTTTGACTAGAATATGTTCAATAAGGTAAACTACGACTCATGGTTTTGATTGATACCCATCTCCATCTTGATTTTGAACAATATGACGCAGACCGTGAAGCAGTCTTGGAACGGGCGCAGGCGGCAGAGGTGGGCTATCTTATCACCATCGGAATTGATGCCACCACCTGTGGCAATGCGATTGCGTTGGCGGAACGGTATCCGCAGGTCTACGCGGCGGTGGGGTTGCACCCGAATAGTGCGAACGAGTGGAACGCCGATTTTGAACGGAATTTACGGGAATGGGCGGCACATCCAAAGGTAGTCGCCATTGGTGAAATTGGGTTGGATTATTATTGGAAACGGGTGCCAAACGAAACACAGCAAGCGGTGTTTGAGGCGCAATTGGCGTTGGCATCAGAAATGGCGTTGCCAGTCATTATCCATGACCGGGATGCTCACGCTGATACCTTAGCAACCTTAGCAAGCTGGGTGAAGGGGGGCACTGCGCCAACCCCGCCCGGTGTGCTACACTGTTTTAGCGGCGATATGACGATGGCGCAGGAAGCATTGGCATTGGGTTTTTATCTGGGGGTGGATGGTCCGGTGACGTATAAAAAAGCACACGACCTTCAGGCAATGGTTACCGATTTACCGTTAGACCGTTTACTTATTGAAACCGATGCCCCGTTCCTGACTCCCCATCCCCATCGGGGCAAACGGAACGAACCCGCCTATGTGCGGTACGTAGCGGAGCAAATCGCCCGCTTGCATAACACAACGCTTGATCAGGTGGCGGCGCAAACCACACGGAATGTCCGTACCTTATTCGGAAAGTTGGACGTATCATGAACGCAACGCTTAACCATACGGAAATCCAAAGCACTGTCCCTGTGAATACCCATCCGGTCTTTGCGCCCATCGAACCTGAATTGCATCAGGTCCTGAATAAAATGCGGGCGGCGGCGCGGGTGGATATGGAATTGTTGGATGAGGCACTTGCCTATGTGGTGGCGGTGGGCGGCAAAATGGTGCGCCCCGAGCTCGTGCCGCTCGCCGCCGGCAATGTCCTC
>CBKYSX010001019.1:0-1667 GCA_966690745.1 uncultured Ardenticatenales bacterium | reverse complement strand
CACGGGGGCAGAGAGCGCAGGAGCGGCTCCAGCTCACCCCCCGTTTGCAAATAATCTCGCAGTCGGCGCGGATTCATGGAAGTAATAATGCGGTTGATGGTGACATAATGTGTGGTTTTGAACTTGACCCGCATCTCCCCGTACCGCGCCACATACCCCTCATGTTCTTCGGTGGCACACCGCGCCACAATTTCCGATGTGGTGTAAGGGTAGCGGGAAACCACCGGAAACCCCCAATGCCCGGCGATGGCAACCACCTGCTCATAGGGGGCATCCTCCCCGAAATTTGCCCCCAACGAACGGGTTCCCAACAAGACCAACCCTTCCTGTTCCGGGGTGATATGGGGCTGAACCTCTAAGGGGGCGCAAATCTCAAACAGGTAGGTCAGCGTGCCTTCATACCCGGCGCAGAATTCAGGGTGACGCTCACGCAGATAGCGGGTTGCCCATTCCGCTTCCGGGCTGGTAAAGGCTCCCCGCGTGGCAATCGCGGGCAAGCCATCGTCGGCGGGGTAGCTGACCCCCAATGCCCCGTCCACTTTGCGCGTCACCACCTCCGGTATCTCCGGCAGACAGTCTAATTGTGTTTCTTCCCGTTCGTTGACGTTGAAGAATTTGAAAAAGGGGAGGGCAACAATGTCCTGCGTCGAAATCCGCAGAATCAACCCCCGGCACACCTGTTCAATGGGAGTCCATTTGCCTTCATAGGCGGCAAGGGGGGTGTAATTGAAAATAATCAAGTCCCCCTTCACCTTTGCGGCAATCATGCCCAGCGCACGGTACGCCTGCACCTCTGCACCATGCATTCGCACTGCCTCCTGCATTTGCCGCAACGCCCCGTAGCGCGGGTCCACCTCCGCCATGTTTCGCTCCTTCCCATACGAGGCAAGGATTATACCATGCGTCCCCAACGCCTTGTAGAACGAACATGATGAACCATGTTGCCCGTCATGCCAGGAATTACGAGTTTCATCATCAAGTCGGAGCAGGTCGTCCGCTGTGGAGGTCTATGGGATAAGGAAAAGTCTCTACTTCAACACCAACACATACTCCTCCACCTCTTCCCCCCGCGCATTGGCAAAGCCCTTGTCTTCACCCGTAATCTCGAAGCCACATTTTTGTAGTACCCGCACCGAGCCGATATTGTCCTTTACGGCGCGGGCGTAGAGGGGACGGGTTGGCACAGCCTCCAAAAATTGGGTCAGGGCTTCCGTCGCAATCCCCTTACCCCAATAGGCTCTGTCAATCCAATAGGCAATCATCTGTTCTTCAAACATTTCAAAACTGCTGATATTGCCCACCACCTGTTCCTTCAGCAGAATGACCTTGTTGACCGTGCGCTCATTCGTCAAAATCTTTTCCCACCGCGCCATATATGCTTCCCGGTCCGAAGGGTCTTTTGCCGTAAACGCCGCCATCCGATTCGCCTCCTCATCCAACTGATGCTGAAAAAGAATCGGTAGGTCGGCTTCGGTAACATCCCGCAGTTGTATCTTATTGTTGGTGGTCATCCGATACCCCAAAAAGAGCGGAGAAACGACTTCATATTGCATATTTCATAGTGCATAAAGGCAATTGATACGTGTAAATTTTCGTTGTTGCCGTTTATGCAATATGCACTATGAAATATGCACGATTTTCTCCACTCTCCCCTCTCTACTCTCTCT
>CBKYSX010001018.1:0-1669 GCA_966690745.1 uncultured Ardenticatenales bacterium | reverse complement strand
TCCGTACAACCCCCCTACTAGTTTCCCCTCCCGCCAACATTCAACGCTGTGGGCGAAGCCGTACATGTGCAGGTCGCTGTACACTTGAATAATCTCGTCACTAATCCATGTATTTTCGCGGTCGGCACACGCTTCCATCGTGCCGCGAAAATCGTAATCATAGCGAATCTCAAATTTACCCTGCCGCACCGTTCGCGCCAGCCGCCGCGAAATATGTAATCCATTCAACGGGATGATGGTGCGGGGATTAGGTTCATACCAATCAATCTGCCCGAATGGGTCCGCCATCGGGAAGATACCACGTGCATAGCCTAATAAAAGGAGCTCAGGGGTTAATTGCATAGGAAGAAAGGTGGGTATGTGTTAGAATAGGTGCAGACAGAATTAAGAGTGAAGAAATAAGAGAAAAGGATGAAGCAGATTCTTGCATTCTTCACCCCTATTTCTTCGCGCTTCACTCTCAATTTTAAGGATACTGACAACGCAATGGTACAACGATTTACTTTGATGGTTGCACTGCTTATGGCGGTTGTGTCGTTCAGTGCTATTCCCGTTTTTGCCCAGGAGGGCAGTACGCCCACGCCTGAACTCCCGGCGGAAAGTACCGCTACAGCGGAAATACCACCCACCGCCGAACCTTTACCCCCGACGGCGGAACCCGCCCCGCCCACATGGACACCTACCGTTCCACCGCCTCCGCCCACCGCGATTCCCGAACCTACGGCGATTCCGGCAACGCCTACCCCCGACCCCAATCGCCCTTCGGTGATTGCCCGCATGACCAATTCGGCGCGGTATGCCGCCCACAACTCCCCTTTTCATAAAACCACATGGGTAACATATTATGGGCGCCCTAATGTTGCCATTATGGGGATTTTAGGCGAATTTTCGATAGAGGAACTGATTCCCAAATTACAGGCGCAGGCGGATGCCTATGATGAAGCCAACGGACCGGAACTGGCCGTAGAACCCGCCCTCCATCTGGTATACGGCATGGCGACCAAAGACCCCGGCGATGACGGAACCCATCTTGCCTATTTGCGGGATGCAATCGTCATGGAATATATCAATGCCGCCGCCGACAATGATATGAGTGTGATTCTGGACATTCAGATTGGCAATCTATCACCCGCCGATGCCTTAGCAGTGGGTTTGCCCTATCTGCAATATCCAAATGTGCATCTCGCGCTGGACCCCGAATTTGCCATGAGCCACCCCGATCAGGAACGTCCGGGTCTACCTATTGGCTTTGTCACCACTTCTCAAATAAATGAAGCGCAAACCTTGATGCAAGACTATATGCGTGAAAACAAAATTCGGGGACGGCGCATCTTAATTATCCACCAATTCATCGAAAGCATGATTCGGGATGACGGCGAACCAATAGAGCGGTTGTATCGCATTGATTTAACCACGACCGCTGACGGGTTCGGGGGACCATGGCCCAAAATCACGAAGTACAACGATTTTATGGCTACGGCAGTAAAGTTCACGGGCTTTAAACTTTTTTATCGCTGGGATGAACCCCTAATGACCGAACGACAAGTATTGGGGATTGATCGCTTTCCCGATACTGTGTACATGGAGGTCACGCCGAACCTTATTATCTATCAATAAAAAGAGGGAGAGGGGCGAGAAACAAGTTATTGTTTCTCGCCCCTCTTTTTTT
>CBKYSX010001017.1:0-1671 GCA_966690745.1 uncultured Ardenticatenales bacterium | reverse complement strand
GTATCATCGGTTTCATCGGGAATAGGGGCGGATTCGGGAGCGGGCGCATCCAGCACACTTTCGCCCACCAACGGCAAGGTGCTATCCAGCCACATCGCACGGCAGGCGTGGCGTTGAATTTTGCCACTGGAGGTTTTGGGAATCGTCCCGGTGCGGAGCAACAATACAGCATAAACTTGTAATTCGTGCTGTTCCGCCACCGCCTGACGTACTGCCGCCGCGACTTCTTCTACATTCAAGGTATGGCGGGCATGCGCGTGAATTTCTTGCACGACTACCAATTGCTCTTCGCCATTGACCTCCACCGCGAACGCCGCACCATTGCCGGGGCGCAGGGTAGGGTGGCTCTGCTCTACCGTAATTTCAATATCCTGCGGGTAGATGTTGCGCCCGCGGATGATGATTAAATCTTTCAGGCGACCCGTCACATACAATTCGCCATTGTGGAGAAAGCCCAAATCTCCGGTGCGGAGGAAAGGACCTGCGCCGCTATCCGCAAGATGGGCGTTGAAGGTAAATTCACTGGCTTCCGCCTGCCCCCAATAGCCCTGCGCGATACTCGGACCCGCCACCCAGATTTCGCCCACTTCGTCGGGCGCACATTGGTGGCGCGTGTCGGGGTGGGCAATCACTATCTGTTGGTCGGGCAGAGTTTGCCCACTACCCACCAACGTGCGGAACTCGCTATCGGTAGTGGTGGGCACCATCACGCGATTCTCTGCCAAGGGCTTATCGAGAACCATGTGGCTAATGGGTGGGTCGGTGTGTCGCCCCCCAGCCGCAATCAGAGTCCCTTCCGCCAAACCATAACAGGGATAGAAGGCTTCATAGCGGAAGCCGCACGAGGCAAAAGTGTCGGCAAACCGTTTGAGCGTGTCGTGACGAATCGGCTCTGCCCCGTTAAACGCCACCTGCCAGTGGCTCAAATCCAGCGTTTCCCGTTGGGCAGGGCTGATTTTTTCGAGGCAGAGTTCGTAGGCGAAATTAGGACCGCCACTCGCCGTTGCCTGATACTCCGAAACGGTTTTTAACCAGAAATAAGGCTGTTGCAGGAACGCCATTGGTGCCATCAGCACCACCGGGAAGCCGGTATATAAAGGTTGCAGAATCCCGCCAATCAAACCCATATCGTGATAGGGCGGAAGCCAGATCACCCCTTTGCTGTCGGGGGTCGTGCCAAACGCACCCTGAATCAGTTTAGAGTTGTGGAGCAGATTGGTGTGGGACAGCATCACCCCTTTGGGGGTAGAGGTAGAGCCGGAGGTGTATTGCAGGAAGGCAATACTATCGCCCGTTAGATGGGGCGGTTGCCAGTGGTCGGCTTCCGCCTCGCTCAAATCTTCGCTGGCAAGCCATGTCAGCGAAGCCAGCGAAGGCGTATGCACCAATAACCGTTCTGACTCGGCGAGAGTGTCCCCGTCAGTCAGCACAAATTTAGCGGTGGCAGAATGGGCGATAGCGGCAAGACGGGGTGCGGGGCGGTTACGGCGCGGCGGGTAGGCAGGCACAGCAATCGCGCCCGCATACAAACAGCCGAAGAAGGCGGCAATATATGCCAGCCCCGGCGGATAGAGGAGCAGAACCCGTTCGCCGACTGCCCCTGCCTGTTGCAGACGGGCGGCAACGGCGCGGGCACGGCGGTCTAATTCTGCATAGGAAAGCACCTCACTA
>CBKYSX010001016.1:0-1672 GCA_966690745.1 uncultured Ardenticatenales bacterium | reverse complement strand
TTCATGCCGGATGGACGGGACTGGCGGAGGTTGCCATTAACCTCTTTGAGGGGATTCACGATTTGGGGGATTTGCTCAATGCCCTCCGCGCCCGCGCCGTCATCACCCCGCCGGGAACCCAATTGGTAGCGATGGGTTTGGAATGGCGGTTCCTGAAAGAGTATCGCTACCCCAGCCTGAATGAACTCGATACGGTGCTTCCCGACCACCCCATTGCCTTTTTGCACCGCACCGGGCATGAAATGTTCCTCAACCGCGCCGCCATTGCCGCGATTCAGGCGGCTGGGGATCTTCCCGATGATACCCCCGGCATCCAACGGGACGACTTTGGTGTGCCAACGGGCTTAATGACCGACCGCGCCAATTCCCTCTGCGGCGACTATTTTATGATGACGTTCGGGCGCGAAACAGGGTGGGATAAGGTGCTCAAGGCGGCGGCGGAACGGGGTATCCGCAACGGGCTGACCACGCTCCATGCCTTAGACCCCTACGAGGTGATTGAGGCGATGCTCCCGATTTTAGGGGAATTGCCGATGCACTTTATCCCCTACACCGAGGATACCGATATTGAGAAAGTGAATGCGCTGGGTGTAAAACGGGTGGGGGGTTGTCGGGCATGGTGGATTGATGGAGATTTTGACCCACGCACCGCCGCCTTATCGGAACCGTACAACGATTGCGCCCATTGTTACGGAACGCTCTATTTTGAGGATGAAACTTTACAACGATTGGTGCTACAGGCGCATGAATTGGGGATGCAATGCAGTATGCACGCGATTGGTGATGCGGCGATAGAGCAATCGCTCACCGCCTATGCCAAAGCGTTGGAAAAACATCCCCGCCCCAACCACCGCCACCGCATTGAACATTTCGAATTGCCTGCCCCTCATCATTTGCAGTGGGCGAAAGAATTGGGCGTGGTACTGGCAGTGCAACCCCCGTTCAACTTTTTCTGGGGACATGAAGCCTATATTCCGTTGGTCGGGGCAGACCGCACGGCACGGATTGATGCCTTTAAGGATTGGGATGGGGCAGGGTTGCTGATGGGGAACGGCAGTGATTCGACGGTTACACCGCTTGACCCCCGCATTGCGATTCACGCCTGCCTCAACCACACGATGCCCAATCAACGGCTGGATTTAACCACCGCCCTGCGAATGTCTACGATTAATAATGCCTATCTTGCCTTTGAGGAGCAGGACAAGGGCACGTTAGAAGTCGGGAAGTATGCCGATTTAACGGTGCTGGCGGCAGACCCTTATGAGGTTGACCCTAGTGAATTAAAAGATATTCCGATTGCAGGGACGGTGGTACGGGGACAGGTGGTTTATCAGGCGTGATCGTCGTAAATTGTGATAAAGGTATGGGTGAGAGTGGGCGGGTCACAAGTTCCATTTTGAGAGATGTGCCCGCGATGTGACCCGCCCCTACAATTTGAAAAGGTAATGGTGTCAAAGGTATCAAAGGAGTCAAACGTTTCGGGTACCCCACCGGGTTTTGATACCTTCGCTCTTTTGGTGTGAAAGGTTGCTATCCTTGCTAAGGTTGCTACTGTTTTGGACACCCCCCAGGAGCAGCAACCTTTGGGGGAGGCACCGACATCACCACAAGAGAAGCAATTTCCAAACGGCGCGGGGGCGATGCCCCCCGCACTCTTTTGCCCTCTTAAGGC
>CBKYSX010001015.1:0-1691 GCA_966690745.1 uncultured Ardenticatenales bacterium | reverse complement strand
CGCAACCATGGTTTGGGTAGCAAGGGGACGTGCTACCCTCCAATCCGCAAATGGTCTGTCATCTTTTGCTTCACCCGAACCCGTTCCAACCATTGAATTTGCCCGTATACGTGGTAGAAATTACGTTATTGAGGTTACAAATAATTCCCACCGGGAATTATTTGTAACCTCGCTTTTTCTGCTACGGGAATCAACCGGTTACTGTCGGGTTTAATTCAATCGAGGTGGTAATGGGAATTGCGGGGTCAAGGCTGGCGCGAACGGAGCAGTATTTGTCCAACGAGAGCGCGATTGCCCGTTCGGCTTGCGCCATCGAAAGGTTGTCTACGTGCATGGTAAAGGCAAGGTGGATGGCGATATATTTGCGGGGGTACTCATCGCGGCGGGTTCCATCTACACGTACCGACAAACGATGAAGTGTGGCGCGTTGCTTTCGCACAATTTCCACCACATCCGTTGCGGCGCAAGCGGCAAGGGAGTGGAGCAGGAGTTCGACGGGGGACAATCCAATAATTTTATCCCCGTCAATGACAACAGAGTGACCTTTTTGGTCGGTGCCGATGAAGTTGAGGTCGGAATGCCAGTGGAGTTCAATTGTATTCATGAGGCTATGGATTTAGATAGAGGTTAGAGGGAGAGAGTGTAATCGCCATTCCGCGAAAGAACAACCATTACCGCCTATGCAGATGCATTAATATTTCCCGTTTGGGGCGCAGGGTGACGAGCGGCTGTACCCCAACGGGATGCTTGGACAGAAGCGTAGGCGTAAACCGTTGGGCAAGCGTAGCAAGAACAAGTTGTGCCTCCATGTACGAGTATTGGTTGCCGATACACAGGCGCGGACCGCCACCAAAGGGGAAATAGGCATAGCGGGGGCGGCTTGCCTGTTGTTCCGAACTAAATCGTTCGGGGTCGAAAACATCGGGCTGTTCCCAGAAATCGGGGTGGCGGTGAGTCACATATGGGCTGATGACAACAAGGGCGTTGGCGGGGAGTGTGTACCCGCCCACGGTATCCGTATGGATGGCGCGACGGGTGATAATCCATGCGGGGGGATAGACACGCAGGGTTTCTTCAAAGACCATGCGTGTATAAGCAAGCGTGGGAAGGTCGGCAACCGTGGGTAAACGCCCTCCTAATACCGTATCCAATTCAGCCTGGAGGGTATGTAGAACATCGGGCTGTTTGGCGAGGAAATACCATGTCCATGTCAGGGCGGAGGCAACCGTTTCATGCCCTGCAATAATCAAGGTAATGATTTCGTCCCGCAATTGGGCATCGCTCATGCGTTCGCCGGTTTCCTCATCTTGCGCCGACATTAACATCTCCAGCAAATCATGATGGTCGGCGGGGTGGGCGCGGCGGTGGGCAATCAGGGCAAAAATTGCCTCGTCTAAACGGCGGCGCGCGGCGCGGAAGCGGCGATTGCGCGGCGTAGGAATCGAATTGGGCAGAGCAAAGGGATTGAGGGCGCGATAAATCACATGATCCAGGGTGGTAATCACCGCCGCCACTAACTCGTCGGCATCACGGGCAAAGTCCACCCCGAACAGCGACTGCCCCACAATATTGAGGGTTAACGTCATCATTTCCGCATCAATATCTATCGGTTGTCCCTCTCTAGCGAACGTCTCCCACCGTTCGGCGGTTTGCGCGGCAAAATTCGCCATATCCGCCCCCAGAGTGGTCAG
>CBKYSX010001014.1:0-1691 GCA_966690745.1 uncultured Ardenticatenales bacterium | reverse complement strand
TCGCCTACCAATACCTCGCACAGGTACGGGTGGAACGCACCATCGCCGAATCCGCCCTCGATTTCCTCGAACGCTGGGCGGCGGGGCATTGGCTGGATGCCCCCCGTCAAGAAGTCCACATCCGCAAAGCCGCCGCCCACCTAAACGTCAGCGTGGACATGCTCCGTAACTGGGAGCGCAACGGCTTAATCGAAATCCCCCGCGACCCCGCCAACAACTACCGCCTCTACGGCACCGCCGAATTCGGACGATTGCGCGTCATCCGCACCCTTGTCCAGGCGGGCTACAGCCTGCAAGCCATCCTGCGGATGCTCCTGCAATTCGATGCCGGAACCACCGACGACCTCCGCACCGCTATAGACACCCCCCGTGACGATGAAGAAATCCACTTCATCACCGACAATTGGCTCACCACCCTGCTTCAATTAGAAGAACGCGCCCAATCCATTATCCGCCAGATCGGGCTGTTGATCGAGATGAGCCACCGCCGCCTCACCCCCTAAAACCCTCCAACATCGCCCCTACCCCGTATAGTGCATATTGCATGTTGCATAGTGCATAAACAGCAACGGCTTTTCACCACAGAGTGTGCAACGCACATGCGCGTAGCGAACAAAGAACACAGAGAACGGCAATAAATCTTCTTTGTACTTGTCCTTTGTGTCCTTCGTGTCCCTTTGTGTGCTTTGTGGTTTCCGTAATCCGTTGTCGTTCCCGCGTCCCGCTTTCTAGGAGAACCCCATGTCCACCGAAACCATGATTCCCGCCCTCCCCTGCCACTCCATCACTGAAACGCTCAATTTTTATGTCGCGATGGGCTTTGAAATTACCTACCAGCAAACCCGCCCCAACAACTACCTCGCTGTCAAACGGGGCGGCATCGAACTCCATTTTTTCACCATGAAAGGCTTTGACCCGGCGGGCAACTACAGCACCTGTATTGTCATCACCCCCGACCTTGAGGGCGCGTATGAGCATTACCGCCAGGCAATGCGTCGCACCTACGGCAAAATCCTCGCCAGTGGTATACCCCGCATCACCCGCCTCCATACCCGCACCGATGGCGGCAAAGGCTTTAATATCGTAGATGTTGCCGGAAACTGGATTCGCTTTGCCGAAATCATGGAAACCGAACCCCGCGAAGGCACCATCCCCCCCGAGGCGGAAAGCAAACTCGGCTATCTGCTCTTCAATGCCGATGTCCTGCTCAATTCCCACGGCTCTCCCGAAAAAGCGGCAAAGGTGCTGGACAACGCGCTTGCCCATCTGGAAGAAGGAACCCCTGTCGAACAAGCCAAAGTTCTCCTAGCACGGGCAGAAGTCGCCACCCTCATGGATGACCCCGCCCTTGCCCGCCAACTCCTTACGCAAACGCAAGAAATACCCCTAACCGATACAGACCGCACCACCCTTGAACCGGAATTTGCCCGCATCGAAGAATTACTCGTTTGACGATCCCTTGTAGGGGCGGGTCAGGGCATGAAGAGCCTTGCAAAATGAACCCGATGACCCGCCCACACCGCCACGCATAGACCCCAATTAAAGAAGAAACCGAGTTTTCCACGGCAGAAACTCGGGTTCTTTCTGATTCCCCTCACCTGATTAATCCCGTGTAACGGCGTGCCACACCCCCGGCACAACCTTCCATTACGGAGGATGCGAAAGGAGAAACGAGAAAAGGTCCCCGATTC
>CBKYSX010001013.1:0-1694 GCA_966690745.1 uncultured Ardenticatenales bacterium | reverse complement strand
TTGCTCGTTCCATCACGGGGGGATGTGCCCGAATATCAGGCATATTTGCGGGATATTATGGCGGTGGTGGGGGAAATCAATGCCACGCTGGGCGATGGCGAATGGGAGCCTGTGCGCGTTATGTTGGGGAACAATTACAACCGCGCTATCGCCGCAATGAGTGTTTACGATGTGCTGATGGTGAACCCGCTTGCCGACGGAATGAATCTGGTGGCGAAAGAGGGAGCCGTATTAAACCAACGGAGCGGGGTGTTGATTCTTTCCGAACAGGCGGGGGTGGCGGAGGAGTTTGGCGATGTGCCTCTGCTGGTTTCCCCCTATGATGTCTACGGAACCCGCGAAGCCATCCACGATGCCCTAACCATGCCATTGGCGGAACGGCGCGAACGGGCGCAACAACTAGCTATCCATACCTTCCACAATGATATTTATCATTGGTTCGACAAGCAGTTGCAGGATGCACGGCGCAAAATGATTCAACCTATTGCGACAGTGGCATCTCCAGTTCAATCTCATCCCGAAGCGGAATCCCGAACGCCCCAATTGTTGGAATGGTAGGCTTGATTTGTCGTGCCCGTTCGACGGCGCGGCGATGCACCGCCACCAATTCAAAACCCCGTTTCTGATAGAAGCGCAGAGCGTTGAGATTGTCGTTGGTTGTAATCAACCACAGCCGCCGACAGCCTGCGCTTCTTGCCTGTTCCGCTACCGCCGCAATCAGCCCCGCGCCGATACCTTGCCCCTCCCGTAGACTATCAATCGTTACGATTTCGCAGGCATCTCCTTCAATCGTATACGTCACTAACCCTACCCATTCGCCATCCTCCTCCGCGACAAAGGCGGGAAGGGATTCGGGGTAATACTCCGTGCCATGCCCGACCACGCGGGGTTCGCCCCAGCGGTCACTGATAAAGGCACGGATTTTTAGAGATTCATCAGAGGTGGTGGATCGAATGTTCATGTGGGGTTTCAACCTCACGAAAAATGGACAGGCAAAGCGGGTGTTGCAACTCCCCGATGTTTATTTGCGTATTGAGTAGCGTAATTCTAAAACAAGGAATAGGTGACTACAATTACCGATACTACTGGCAGAACTGAAACCCATTTTACAAACCTGCCATACCAATAGGAGTACCAACAATGTCTGAACATGATGAAACACCGGTCAATATCGAAAAAGCCGTAGACGAAACCAAAGAACATACGGGCGAAGTCGTCGGGCGGTTGAGCGACGAGTTCCGTGAATTCGGGCGGCAATTGCTCCGCGCCATGCGTTCCGTTGCCGAAAGCCCCGAACTCCGCAATGTCGGGCAGGAAATTGTTGAAAGCCTGCGCCACATCGGGGGCGAGGTTCAACAGGCATACGAACGTACCAAAGAGAGCGACGAAGTAAAGGGCTTGGGGCAACAGGCGAAACGTGTCACCCAAACGCTGAACGAAAATGTGCGCTCCAACGAGATGGCAAGTGATGTCCAACAAGGGCTTTCCAAGGCGTTGCACAATCTGAATGAAGAACTGAACAAGGTCATTGACCAGATTCAGAGCCGCAGTGCCCGGGTCAGCGAAGAAGTGGAAGGCACGGCGAAAGACGTTGCCAACCAGGTAGAGGATAAAGCCACCGAAGTTGCCGACATCCTTGAAACCAAAGTCGAAGAAACGAAGAACGACAACCAATAACGGTTACAGTCGAACGA
>CBKYSX010001012.1:0-1697 GCA_966690745.1 uncultured Ardenticatenales bacterium | reverse complement strand
TACGGGCACGACTGCCGAAGCCACCGCCGTACCGATTGCCACTGTCACTACCCCGCCCGATATGCGCGGTACGGTGCAAAATTGGGAATTTACCGAAGGAGAAGGTGCGTTGCTGGTGGAAGGGCAGATGGCGGACGGAACCGATATGGCGGCGCAGGTGCGTGTCACCGGGCAAACCCAAATCATCCGTCAAGCGAACAATGTGCTGGAAGCCGGGGAAATTACCCAACTCGCCAACGGGCAAGAGGTCGAACTGCGCTTCGAGGGTCCTGTTGCCGAATCCTATCCCATACAGGCAACCGCACGGGAAGTGGTCATTCTGGAATAACGTGCATATTCCATATTGCATAGTGCATAAACGACCATGACAATGATTTCCATCTGTTGCCGTTTATGCAATATGAACTATGCACTATGCAGTTTTGGGCTGGCATACCGGGCAAATATGGGTCGCCCGCTGTCCGACGACCAGCCGTTCAATCGGCGTACCGCATCGCGGGCAAGGAAGCCCGGTGCGGCGAAAAACCTGTAAGTTTTCCTTGTTCTCCCCCCGTCGTCCCGCCACGCTTAAATAATTGGTACTCCCCTCCCCTAGCGAAGTCCCCGAATTGCGAATCCCGATTTCCAGCACGGTTCGCATCGCCTCAAAAAGTGCCTCTAACTCTGCCTCGCTTAACGAATCGGAAGTGCGTTCGGGGTGCAGTTTCGCCCGCCACAACGCCTCATCCACATAGATATTGCCCAACCCCGCGACAAAGGATTGATCCAGCAATAATGGTTTCAGTTGGCGGTGGCGGTTCGCCAGCCGCGCCTTGAGCATCTCAAAGGTAAAATCGCTGTCTATTGGTTCGGGACCCAACGCACCAATCACCTCGGCGGGGTCTGCCACCAGATAAAAGCGTCCGAATTTGCGTGTATCCCGGAAGCGCAGTTCGCTCCCATCATCCAGCGTCAGCGTAATGTGGTGGTGCGGGTCAAGCGGGGCATCGGCGCGTTGCACATCCAATTGCCCTGTCATCCGCAGATGGACAATCAGCGTTTCGCCGTTGGAGAGGTGAATCAGAATATATTTCCCCCGCCGCCCCAGCCCGACAATGCTTTCGCCCACCAGCCGTAACCGAGCCTCTTCAATCGAAGGACGGTCCAACGTGCGATGCCAGCGCAGGGTAATAGCGCGAATCGTGCGCCCGATGAGTCCGGCGGTGTATAAATCACGAACAACGGTTTCAACTTCGGGAAGTTCGGGCATAAATAAGAAGGAAGATTTTTACAACAATGATTTTAGATGTTCAACATCCATTTGTGCTTGTTTCAGAATTTTTGCCAGTGTTGAACGTTTAATCGGGCGGTGAGCAGGAATCGTCAAATTTAATGTAGTTTCATTATCTAACCGTTTTTGCAGTCGGATATGGCTACCCCGCCGCCGGACTACTACCCACCCATCTCGTTCTAATGCCCTTACAAGTCGGTCATAAGGAAGCGAGGGAATAACGGTCATAGGTCAATTTCTTGCACCGTTGCCCCGACCGGAATCGAAAACTCTTCAACCGGTTCAAGATACACCTCTATCGCTTCTTGAATATTGTCCAGTGCTTCTTTCTCCGTATCCCCTTCACTAATACAACCGGGCAAGGCAGGAACATACACCGTAAAGCCCCCTTCATCACTCGGCTCTAACACCACTTGAAACCGCATTT
>CBKYSX010001011.1:0-1701 GCA_966690745.1 uncultured Ardenticatenales bacterium | reverse complement strand
TGGGATAGGCTAAGACAGGGGTTAATTGTTGGATGGAACCGCTCGTCAGACTTTGTATAAATATAGCCCCGGCAGTGTTGGTCGCATACGTAATCCATGCCAATGTCGTTCCATCGGGCGAAATCGCGGGATAAAGGTTAGGAGCAGAATCTTGTGTAAGGCGCGTCGTGTTCGCCCCGTCGGCATCCATACGATAAATCTCCCAATTACCATCCCGCGTACTGGCAAAATAAATAAAATTGCCATCCTGCGACCAGGCGGGGTAATCATCAATGCCGGGGCTGTTGGTGAGATTCATACGCGGTGTTCCCCGCATAGAAGTTTTCACCAACTCGGTTTCTGAATTGTTGAGCACCAGTACATATACTACTTCATCTGTAAAGGGTCGAATACGTGGGCGCAACTGGGGTGCCGGGTCATAATCCAAGATACGATCAGAAATATTATTGCCCCCGTGAAAATAGGTGCGGATGTTCCAATCATTTCCCATACCCTGTTGCCATACAACGGCTTGACCCGGCACCAATTCCCAATCAGGGGTTAGCAATGCAGAGGTAGACTGTTCTACAATCGGTAAGGGAGTTCGGGATAAAAAGGTGGCATCACGCCATGCCTGTAGGCTCGTCCGCGAAGGCGGGGTAGGGGTCTGGGCATGAAGTAGTGATGGTTGGAGTTGCGCTAAAAAGAGAAACCCCGCAAAGCAAATGAGAAAGGGGAGGAAGCGGTGAAACGTCGCACTCATGAAGAATTCTATTTCCGGGCGAATCAAAGTCGCAGGTGAGAGAGGAAGAATTTGAAGGTCCCGCGGCTGACAGCCTGGAACTAATGCGTGACGCAGTATATGAATTTTCACGGGGCAAGCGAATGAAACAAAATTATCCTTGCATCACCCGATTGCGCCCTGCATGTTTTGCTTGATAAAGGAGGCAGTCGGCACTATTCAAAAGTTTGTCTACGGTGTAAGTATGCGGATAGGAGGAGGTGGCAACCCCGCCACTCATCGTGACGCGAAAAGAACCGTGTGCATAAGGAATCAAAGTGGTACGGACTTTTGCCATAATATAGCGGGCAGTCGCGTTGGGGTCGGCGGCGGGGCAGGTGAGCAACAATGCAAATTCTTCGCCGCCCAATCGTCCCGCCACCCCATGTTTCCCCGCAACTTCGCTTAAAATGGCACCAATCGTCTGGAGTGCGGTATCCCCCGCCGCATGACCATAGGTATCATTCACTTGCTTAAACGTATCAACATCGAAAATAATCAGGGTAACGGGCGTAGATTGGGCAAGTGCCTGAGCAACTTGCTCTAAGAAATAGGTACGGTTTGCCAACCCCGTCAATCCATCCGTGGTTGCCAGATGGTAGAGCGTTAGGCGGGTCGTAAAATCCAACCGTGCCTCCCGTTCCAATGTGGTGTAGAAGAGCACTAAAATGATTAAAGTAAGCGCAATTAGCCCTGCCGCCTGTGGAAACAAAGCAAGCCCAAAAATATAGTACGCCCCGATCAATACTCCTAGCATCAGGATGATGGCGATAACCCCCATCCGTAGCGGAAAGCGGAATAAGCCCAAGCCGACCACAAAGGGTGAAATCACCTGCGCCGCCCCGACATGGTCATTGCCGTTTGCCCAGACTGCATAATTCACTGCGACAATACTCCACACCATCACCATCAAGAATGGCAGTGTAAACCATTGTAAAAGG
>CBKYSX010001010.1:0-1707 GCA_966690745.1 uncultured Ardenticatenales bacterium | reverse complement strand
GCGCGTTCTGAATTTCGTCCATTACGGCTTTCAGACGCTCTTCAAATTCACCACGGAAGCGGCTCCCGGCAACCATCGCGCCGAGGTCTAATTCAATCAACCGCTTGTCGCGCAGATGTTCAGGCACATTGCCGCTTACAATGCGGTTGGCAAGCCCTTCCACAATGGCGGTCTTCCCGACACCACTTTCCCCGATCAGCACCGGGTTGTTCTTGGTTCGGCGGGCAAGCACTCGCATCATCCGCATGATTTCGTTGTCTCGTCCGATTACGGGGTCAAGCCGACCTTCGCGGGCAAATTTGGTTAAATCGCGCCCGTATTTTTCCAGCGATTTGTAATTGTCTTCCGCGTTGGGGTCGGTAATTTTCGCCCCGCCGCGAATTTCTTCAATCGCTTCGGCGATGTCTTGCTTGGTCACGTTGATTTCGTTGAACAAACGGGACAACGGCGAACGGACTTGTTCTGCCATTGCCGCAATGCCAAGCAACATATGTTCCGTTGAAATGTACTGGTCGCCCATGCGGGTGGCTTCTTGGTCTACCAGCACGGCAAGTTGTTGAACTGCCGGGGTAATGAAGACCTGCGTTGGCATGGCATTAAAATTGCCGCCGCGCACACGCGGTTGGGCGCGGAGAATGTCGTCCAAACGCCGTTTCAAGAAGTCAAGGTCGGTCCCAAGAATTTCGAAGATTTCTTTCACTGCCCCTTCGGGCTGTTCCACCAACGACAAAAGGACATGTTCTAAGTCCATCTGGGTGTGTTGGTAGCGCAATAAAATTTCTTGCGAGCGGGCAATGGCTTCCTGGGCGCGTTGGGTAAAACGGTCAAAACGCATAGCGGTTGTCCCCCTTTTTAAGGTTGAAATGTCACCCGCCGCGAGAAATTAAACTTCGTTTTTCGGGAGGGTATTCACGAACACTATCAGTCAGCTATCAATTCTGGTCGTATGAGGTATCGGGTGTTTCCAACGGTCAAACGCACGTCAGCCTTCTGAGAATTACTTTGTGTAACAAAGTTTCTGTACGGGCAATTATAATCAATGGTTGCGACAAGTCAAGCCCTGTTTAGCACTCCCTACCCCATGAGTGCTAAAAACTGGAAGAATGGGTAGGGTGCTTCTAAACCTTACCCTCCGAATCAAGATTTATCAATAGAGCGGCGGGGTTATTTCCCATCCCCCAAGATGGCATTTGCGTTAAAGGTTTCCCCGAAACTCGTTGCAATCATGCTGTTATGCTGATGTATCACCCGATACGTATAAATCCCCGCGATAGGTGTGTGATACTGCTCAATCAAAGGTATTTTTACATCCACAATCCAAACTTCCGGTACGCCTGCCACTGCATAAAGCGGCAATTTTTCAGTACGGTCATAGCGCAATGTTGTGTCGCTCACTTCCACGATTAACACAATATCCGTTGGGGTTGGCAATTCATGGGCATAAAAATCGGGGCGGGCACGATAGAGAACAATATCGGGTTCCGGTTCACTTTCATCAGAAAGCCAAATTGGACTTTGGGCATTGATTTGATAAACATTACCAAGTAAGGGGGCAAACAAAAGTAAAAGACGGCTGACAAATGAAACATGAAGTGACCCCGCAGGTGACATAGTACGGATTTCTCCTTTTAACAGCTCTACCCGCTCATCTGGCGCAAAAAGCCCTGCCTCTGCCATTTTGTGATAATCAGTGCGTGTAAATAAGCG
>CBKYSX010001009.1:0-1716 GCA_966690745.1 uncultured Ardenticatenales bacterium | reverse complement strand
ACTGCCCGAAATTGTGCGGTGCTAACGCCTAAGGGTGTTATTGTGAGTTGGTTGGCACGGAAACCGTGACTCAAAAATGTATCACGACAGAACGAAGACAACACGTTGATATGTTCTGCTAACGGATATTCCCGTTCTTCTCGTGCAATCATCCATGGGCTGGGAGCATCTATATAAGTGTGGGTTCGCGCCGCTTCCTCTGATAGAAGCCGGTATTGGGTAAGAATATGGGTTGAAGCCCGTTCCAACACACAGACTGTCCCTATTTTTCCCTGTCGTCGCTTTGTCAGCACTTCTTCCGCAACACCGCTATAAACATTGAGAACATCAAAATTGTGTTTGGGAATCTGATATGCCAGCCACCTACCGAAGCTCTGATGGAGCCATGGTTCTAATTTTGGTAATAACTGCCCCTTGCCAATGCGCCCCAATCCCCGCGTGATGGCTCCATGCAGGGCAAAAGAATGTAAAGGAATTGCCTCAATGCCAAAGCGTTTTTTGGCAAAGGCAGGGTAATTGGTGAATAACGTAACCTTTTGACCCAATTGGGTTAACGCTTTAGCAACATCAAAGGCGTGAAAGCGTCCATGTACCCCGATGGCAATGTTTAAGGGGCAATGGTTTTGCGCCATCAGGGGAAGAGCGACATCCGCCGCCGCCGCAAACCAACTGCCCCTAATACTGCTACTACCGTAAACAGAGCCGTCAACCACAGATTGATTTCCATCCAACTCGTGACGGTATTGTAGATACTGTCGAACTCATTGCGCACAATATCTTGCTCTGTACGAACGGCATCAACAGTAGCCACATAGGCATTACGGCTGGCAGAACGTTGTTGTTCACTGGCTTGTTGTCCGTTTGCTAACTCATTTATCAAGACAGTGTTGGCACTCCGATAGTCACGAATCGAAGTGCCCAGAGCGGTTAATGCCGCAGGTTCGCCTTCAAAATCATTGGTGGAAGCATTCGCCACCAGAGGTGCATCAGGCAAGCCATATTTACCCTGCCCCGCCAGTGCCGCGTCGCGGACGTTAAATGTGATGGCATCCCCACCAAAATCGGCATCCGTACACGCCAATTCGCCACACAAACGTTGTTCGGCAAGGAACAGATACTCCTGTGAATCCTCCAAAAAGGGCGTGGATTGTTGTGGGGCGAAAATCGCCATACTTTCCAACGCTTCGGCTTGCGTCACATAGGATTCTACCGTCTGTACCCCTGCAATCGAGTCATAGGCGGAGCGCACCAACGTTTCCACTTCCGACGCGGCGTAAGAAAGAGAATAGTTAAACCAGAGGAACAATGCCACCGCCACCACCGATGCCAGTAACAGTTCCCACGTCCACGCATAGCGTAACCAGAGGCGGGTTAGCGCGAATCCGGTAATTAACAACAGTACCGATGCACCCCCCACCACGATAAGGGTTGTAAGCCATTGATTGACCCCCTCACTTGTCGTGGAATAAGCGGCTTCCATACTTTCCAGTTTAACGCTTGCCAAACCGTTCAGGGCGGGCAGAACTTCCTGAATCAGCAAGGTATGCGCTTCGAGGAAGGTTTGTTGTGCCCGTTCGGTTTCACCCGCATCCAGAAAAGCCATCACCGCGTCCACTTTGGCGCGATATCGCCATGTGGCGACATCGGCGGCATCAAAGACTGCAAATTCCCCGAACTGTTGATCGCTTTGATTTTGCCACACTTGCCGTACATACA
>CBKYSX010001008.1:0-1718 GCA_966690745.1 uncultured Ardenticatenales bacterium | reverse complement strand
GGGTTGTTCATGCTGATCATCAATGCCGCCATGCTCATGCTGACCAGCTGGATTGCAGGAGCCGCCTTTAATGTAGATGGCTGGATTCCCGCGATTCTGGGCAGTATCGTGATTAGTATTGTGGGGACGTTTGTGGGGATGTTATTGTCGTCGGGCGACGATGACTAAAAAAGAGGGGAGAGAGGAGAGCAATCTTTAACACACCTCTCCGCTCTCCTTTTTCCACTCTTTAAGACTACCCCAAACCCCAAAGTGCGATTATACTCCTCTCTTGCGTTTGCGAGAGAGGAGTATTTTTGTCTGTTATGCATTCGGTCTACCGCAATATCTTCCGGGTGATAAGCCCGTTTTTTCGCCAGAAGCGATTGGCACAATTCGAGGCGTATATTCGCCCGACCCCCCGCGACACGATGTTGGATGTGGGCGGTACGACCACTATGTGGGAGGAGTCTGCGTTGCCATTGGCGCAGGTCCATGTACTGAATCTGGACCCGCAATGGATTCAGCGGGAAAAAGCCGCCGCGATGCCCGTGTTACCTGTGGTGGGGAATGCCCTAATCCTCCCCGCCGCCGATAGTACCTATGATATTGTTTTTTCGAATAGCGTGATTGAACATGTGGGAACATGGGAGAATCAGATTCAATTTGCTGCCGAGGTGCGCCGCGCCGGAAAACGGTTATGGATTCAGACCCCCGCCCGCGAGTTTTTCTTTGAACCCCATTACTTGACCCCCTTTGTCCACTGGCTCCCCAAACCCATGCAACGCCACCTTCTCCGCTATGTGACGGTGTGGGGGTGGCTGAACCGCCCCACGCAAGCGGGCGTGGACGAAATTCTGGCAGAAATTCGATTGCTCACCCACGCCGAAATGAAGGTCTTGTTCCCTGATTGTGAGATTCTGCGCGAAGTGGTGGGCGGCATGACCAAGAGTTACATTGCCTATCGGCGGTAGAGATCCCGGCTACGTTCTTCTCCGACAGGGCGAAGCATCCGTTCCCTGTCACGCCCGCCCATTTACAGAGTAGGTTCCATGTCGCACCCTCATCACGTAACAATTACGGGCGGATGCTTCGCCCCTACTCATCACCCAAATTTCCATCCAACAAATGAATACCTGTCGGGCTGTCACTGTGGGGGGCGGGTTCTTCGGTGATGGCGATGGAAGACACCCCATCAAAGGAATAAGGAACGCTGATTTCTACAAGCGTTTCGCCCTGTGGATTGACCACGAACACGCCGCCGGAGCGGGCGGGGGTGTCGGGGTGGGCGAACCAGAGTTGATAGACACGATTGTCGGGTAGGGTAGGCAAACCGCGCACTGCCAGAATTCCCGCTTGTCGGCTTTCTTCCAGATATAAACGTGCAGTGGCTCCCGGTTGCCCTGTGCCGGTAAGGGGAACCATTGCCCCGGTTGGGACGCTTGCTAAATCTACAGCCAGATTGCCCGGTTGCCCTGCACCCAATTGCAGTTGAAGGAAAATATTCCACCCCACCAGGAGCGTGAATAGGGTGGCGATTGCCGCCCATCGGTAGGGATGCAGGACGGTAAAGAGCGATTCCCACCATGCGGGGGTCGAAGGCGGCGCGGCGGGAAGCGGCGAGGGGCGTTTTTCGCGGGCAGCAACGGCAAGCAAACGGGCTTTCATCTCCGGTGCAGGCGGAGGGGGCGGCAGGGCATAGGGAAGTACGCCCAACACAGTTTGGACTTCAATCAACA
>CBKYSX010001007.1:0-1723 GCA_966690745.1 uncultured Ardenticatenales bacterium | reverse complement strand
ATTCAGAATTGGCATGGTTGGTGGAGGAATCCCAATGCGGGTGGGCAATTCCGCCCGACGATGCCAGCGCACTGACACAAACGATTGAAACTGCTTATCAGGAGCGATCAACGCTTCAGGTAAAAGGTCAGTCCGGGTTGCAGTATGTCCATGCTCACCATTCCAGTCGGGCAGTCGCGCAAAAATATGACGGGCTAATTCGTGCATTGATGGGTCGCTCCTAACTCATAGAAAGTTACAGATCTTTTCATCACCACCTATTTTTGACCTCGTTTTTCGCTTAATGTGCCCAAATCTATACAAAAAAGGCGCACCCCTATCGTGGGTGCGCCTTTTTTGTAATTGTAATGGCTACTGACAAGCACTCTCTTGCACGGCGGCTTGCAAAGCGGCGGTTAATTCGGACAAAGTATCGGGATTCACAAAGACTCCATTCCCTGTTTCGGCAACATATTCAACCACAGCATCATTAAAGATGTCGCCGCCATACTCGCCCTGAATTGCAATTCCATGCATGGTCAGCCCAGCCGGACCGTAGAGCATTGCCGCTTCTGCGTTTTCCATCACATCCGCAACAGGGTCGCCCGCGTGAATATAGGTGTAAGGCGCAGGTGGAAATTGATATAAAGTTCCATCGTTGCGGACATCGCTGATCGAGCGATACCCGCCGAACCCATCACGTATACTGACCGCTTGCACATCCATATCATCAAACAGGTAGCCACTATATCCGTTGTAGTCAAAGGGATTGGGCGGACCAAAGGGGTTATCGGCATTGACGGTGGGTACGCCATCGGTGATGAGTAAAATCACCGGGACGTTCACAGCATTGGTTTCTTCAGCAAGCCGTTGATATGCCACTTCGATACCATGAGCGGTGGGGGTTGTACCACTTGCATTTAATTGCCCCAATAGGGTATCAAAAGAAACATAATCTTCCGTCATAGGCATAATTTGATCTACGAAAGCGGAAACTTTGCCGCCGCCCGCCGTCCCATAGAAGCCTAACAGTCCGATACGGCTCCCGTTGTTCCATTGTGCCATCACGCTATTTGTCTGCTGAATGGCTTGTTTGGCGGCATCCAACTTGGTGATGCCATCGCTATACCCGAAATCCATACTACCGGACAAATCCAGTAGATAATACACATCCAGCCCGACACTACATACGCCATTCGGATATGCCCCCGCATCCACATCCAACATATCTATACCCTCTATCACGCTGATAGTCACGCGATGGGGAGAATCCACCGGAAAATCACTATCCATCGTGTCGGCAACACCGGAGGCATTTTGCACAGTCAGCACATGTTCATAGAGGGGGAAGCCATTACCAAAGTTGGATTCGTCCACTTCTATACTATAGGTTCCGGCAACCAACCCCGTAAACAGATATTCCCCGTTAGAATTGGTTGTTGTTACAGCAATTTCGCTGTTGGCGACATTGTATAATCGTACGATGATACCTTCAATGCGCGGTTCGGTAGCATCATCCCGTTGCCCATCCTGATTGCTGTCCTCCCACACTTTTCCAGATACCGTTTGGGTCATCGGGGTTGGGGTCGCGGTGGGGGTATTCGTTGCGGTGGGCGAAGGCGTAAAGGTCGGTGACGGCGTTGCAGTAGCAGTCGGGGTTGGCAGACACGCACCATATTCTTGAGCCGAGCCAACTCCTAATAGCGTAACATCCGCTTCACCAATCCCTATCCCCAGCAATACG
>CBKYSX010001006.1:0-1738 GCA_966690745.1 uncultured Ardenticatenales bacterium | reverse complement strand
TGCCGGGCGATTTCACCACAGGCACGTCAACTGCCCAAATTGTTGTCTTTGCCTACATGCGGGAAGATACGGAGCAATTCAACTTCTTCTGGGGGTTGTCGGAAGATGATGTTGATAATCCGTCGGACATTCCGGTTGCCTCTAGTCTTACCACGGTGAGCGTTCCCGATCTACAACCGGGCGACTATACCCTGTGGGTACGTGCCGATGGGGTGGATGGTGAAATATTGGGACCCGTCCCCTTCCCCTTCACCGTACAATAACCTCAAAATTGGCAGAGGCTACCGTTGGTAGCCTCTGCCAAAACACTCTGCTTCAATCTTCTCTTTGGATTAGCATCGGCGCAGTCCTTGGCGCGAACGCCCGCTATTGGTTAGGGTTATGGCTGGTACAACAGTACAGCCCCCGTTTTCCGCTTCCCACCTTTCTTATCAATGTAATCGGAAGTTTCCTATTAGGGCTATTGGTGGGCTACACGCAAACTCGCCCCAATCCCCAACTGACCCTCTTATTCGGGGTAGGTTTTTGTGGCTCATTTACCCCCTTTTAAACCTTTCGCGTCGAACTCCTCCATTTGTGGCGGAGTGGAGCGGGATGGATCGCATTGCTTTAGATCGTTACCAGTGTCCTCGTAGGCTTTGGCGGGGCGTGGTTAGGGCTACGAATCGGGGGCGGGTAGGATATATATTTCTCTTGCAATCTATACATTTTGTTCTGATTGCTTATAATTCCCCCGTTATCATCATGCGATTCAGATTCTATGTTTCGCAAAACAAATAGGTACAGGGCATTATGACATCTAAACCAAGCGCGGAGTTCCCCGCGCAAGACGAGCCTGACGAAACAACCACCGATCAAGCCAAAGCACCCACCCCCACTCCGACGGACACACCAGACCCCTCCGCCCCTACAAACACACCTCCCGCAGACCAACACCATCATAAACACACTCAAGCCCTCCCTCTCCTGGTTTTGGGTGCATTGGGGATTGTGTATGGGGATATTGGGACCAGTCCTTTGTACGCCTTCCGTGAATCATTCCACGAACACCATGACATTGCGGTTAGTCCTGAAAATATTCTTGGCATCCTTTCCTTAATTTTCTGGTCACTCATTCTGGTCATTTCAATTAAGTATCTGGTTTTTGTGATGAGGGCTGATAATCATGGCGAGGGGGGCATTCTGGCTCTCACGGCGTTGGTCAGTCCGGTGCGGGCGGCGCGGCGCGGTAGTCCGCGCTGGGGATTAATTATGCTGGGAATTTTTGGAACTTCCTTGCTCTATGGGGATGGGATTATTACCCCCGCCATTTCGGTTTTATCAGCAGTCGAAGGGTTACGGGTAGCGACCCCCGCTTTTGAACCCTATATCTTGCCGATTACGATAGCGATATTGATCGGCTTGTTCCTCTTCCAAAGTCGCGGGACGGAACAGGTCGGAAAAGTGTTTGGACCTGTAACCCTCATCTGGTTTATTGTATTAGCCCTGTTGGGAATCTATTGGATTGCCCAACAACCCTCAGTCTTCACCGCTCTCAATCCTCTATTGGGATTCCAGTTCTTTATTAGAAACGGGTTGGAAGGGTTTCTTGTACTGGGGTCGGTCTTCCTTGTAGTAACAGGGGGCGAGGCATTGTATGCCGATATGGGGCATTTCGGACGCACCCCGATTCGGTGGGCGTGGTTCACGGTAGCACTTCCCTGTCTATTATTAAATTATTTCGGGCAGGGTGCATTAC
>CBKYSX010001005.1:0-1742 GCA_966690745.1 uncultured Ardenticatenales bacterium | reverse complement strand
ACACGCCCCATCCGCGAAAATGAAACCGATGGGGTAGATTATATCTTTGTCTCGCTGGCAGAATTTGCTGACATGATCAACAAAAATGAACTGCTGGAACATGCCGTCGTCTACGGAGATTACAAAGGGATTCCCAAACAGCAGGTACGGGACGCAATGGCGAGTGGTAAAGATGTGATTATGCGGATAGATGTGCAGGGGGCGGCAACCATCCGGCGCATTATCCCTAATGCCATCTTTATTTTCCTTACCGCCGAAAGCGAAGAGTCGTTGGAAAAACGGCTCCGCGAACGCAAAACCGAAGCGGACGACCAGCTGAAATTACGGATTGCCACGGCTCGTCAGGAGATGAAACGGGTCAACGAATTTGATTATCTGGTGGTCAATAATGATTGTCAGTTGGAAGAAACCGTCCATCGTGTACTGGCAATCATTCTGGCGGAAAAGTCCCGCGTGGTGCAACGGAAGGTGGAATTGTGAACCGTCCGACGGAACCGGATAATGTACCCCACCGCGACCCCACCCCCACACCCCCTTCGATGCCCTACGATTGGGAACATGAACCTTCCCAACAAGAGCGGCAGATACTGGGCGTGGAGGTGGCGGAAAACCCGACATCGCCCCCCCGACCGCGTGGGTTGGCACTCCCCTCCCATCCCGTTCTACTGACCCGCGCCCTATTGCTCATTAACCTTGTGATGTTTGTGGTGACTTCGCTCTTATCGCGGGGCGGCTTTATGGAAGCGGTCTTAGGGGGGGCAGACGGGTTGACCCTGATTGTATTGGGGGCAAAAGAGAACTCTCTAATTCTACGGGGCGAGTACTGGCGATTGCTCACGCCTATTTTTCTCCATATCGGAATTGTCCACCTGCTATTTAACAGTTACGCCCTGAATCTCTTCGGGCGGGAAGTGGAAGGGCTGTTCGGCTCCTTCCGCTTTGCCGTGATTTACTTTTTGTCAGGCATCGGCGGCTCGTTGCTCAGTTTCGCCTTTAGCCCCAGTGTGTCAGCGGGGGCGAGCGGCGCGATTTTCGGGGTGATTGGCGCGATGGCGGCGTTCCTGATACGCAATCGTAACACGCTGGGCGCACAGGGGCGGCAACATTTGCAGAGTCTGGTCTTTATGATCGGGATTAACCTGTTTTTGGGGACCACCCTGCCGGGGATTGATAATTTCGGGCATATCGGGGGTTTGGTGGCTGGCTTCTTGCTTGGCTTTCTGCTCAGCCCGACCTATACGGTGGAATCCGATTACGAGAATCTGCAATACCCCCGCGTTGTCGAACGCCCGACCCTCGTCCCCACCGCCCTTGCCGCCGTTGGTGGTATCGTTGCCCTCACGGGATTGTTCTGGCTGGCATTGCCGATAGCACCTCTCTAAAGAAATAAGAGAAAAGAGTGAAGAGCGAAGATTTTTCACTCTTCACTCTTTTTCTTCCCTCTTCACTCAATGAATTCGTTATTTGCCATCGTCGCCGTTGCCGATACGGGAAAGCTGGTCGGGCGTATCGGTAGTAGCAGTGATGACGCGCAACGCTTTCATTACGCCGTTCCGCCCGAATTGCAGGAGCAACTTGCCCCCGGTCAACTGGTGTGGGTTCCCTTTCGCCATGAACAACGGCAGGGGGTCGTGCTGGGGTTTGATGACCATGCCCCCGTCCGCAAGGTCCGTCCCCTTACCGCCATCGCGCAAGCCGAACCTTTCCTTCAACCCTATCAATTACAACTTGCCGAATGGATG
>CBKYSX010001004.1:0-1745 GCA_966690745.1 uncultured Ardenticatenales bacterium | reverse complement strand
ATAGCATCCCCACGCGATTGTTACGTGCCGTACGTTCGGCATGGAGCCGATGGTATGAACGGGCACAGGTTTCCGTGTAGGGATGCTTCGCCCTGCCGTGCCATAGAAAACGGAAAACACGAACCCTTGTCCGGTATGGAACAACCCTCGTGCGATAGGCAACGGCGGGGGTATGTACAAAGGCTTTGCCGCGACAGGGCGAAGCATCCGTCATGCCACACGTCCACCCATTTAAACCTTGATTCCATTCCACTATCGCGGCATGTAATGAATTGGTGCGGATGCTTCGCCCCTACATAATCACTACCTCAACTCCCAGAAACGCCCCGTACCGCCGCACGGCGGCATGATACGCCTCCATCTCACCATCGGAAATCGAACGAAACCAATCCGCGGTTACCGTTACTCGCTGTTTCTTGATAGCGGGTTTCCACAACCCCACCACCTTGCCCTCTACTACAATCGTATGATGAAAAAGGATATTTTCGACCCTTCCCGGTTCTCCCGCATAGGCGGCGGTGCGGTCTACATACGCCACTAAATACTCATCATAGTTGGGCAGTAAATGCACCATCGGGGTCGCATCCGGCGGGGGGATCATCGCTTCCTGGAACCAATAGGTCTGATCTGCGATTGTTGCGAACTGCAATTGCGCTTTCACCATCTCTACCCCCGCACGAACATCTGCCATCGTCAGCCCCGACCACCATTGGTAATCCTGCACCGTTGCCGGACCGTGGCTACGAAAATAACGCAGGGTCAGCATGGCAAGGGCTTCGTCGCGCCCCGGTTCCGATAACGAGGGAACCCGTTCATCAAAGAGGGCGAACGTTTGCTGTTTGCCCTGCCACACCCCGCTCACCACCACTTGATCCAACTCCGCCCGCAACAAAATCAACCCCAGCCGTGCCATATCCGCCGCGATTCCATCCTCTGCCAATACCGTCTGCAATTCGGCTTTCGTCAACTGCTTGCCCCCCGTCAAGGCTTCTCCTATCAGCGTATTACATCGGGCAAAGAGGGCATCATCCAATTCATTGGTGCGGTAATAGTAGCCCATCGCGGTATTCACACGATCCGCCGTCAGCGACAACATCCAGCGCAAATCTTCGGGGACGACAAAATGCCATGTCGGGCGCAGAACGTGCGTCCGCAGAATTTCCCCTTTGGCAAAGGCATCATCCACCGCCGCGTTGGTCCATCCACTGGTTCGTTGGGCAACCGCCCATTTCCCACCGGGGTAATCCTGCGCCTGTACCGCTCCTAACCATGCCACCACATCGGCGGCGGTTTCAAATATGGGGCGGGAGAGATAGTGTTGATAGAGCCGATGGGCGGCAATTTGAGATAAGTTCATGTAATTTCAGAGGAAGTAGGGGCGGGTCAAGGCATGGAACCCACTATGGAACGGAACCGTTTGACCCGCCCTATATTATACAAATCGGAAGGACGGTTCCTTCATGGGAAAAAGATTTGCCACAGAATCAGGGCGGGTCACAATCTCCATGCCAACTGCTCTATAAGGTGTGACCCGCCCCTACCGTTGCGAAAGATGTTACTCACGCCATCACCACCGCCCGCCCCAGAAATTCCCCGAAGCGGTGGGCGGTGGTAATGACGGCTTCTTCTTCAAGTGTGGTGAGGGTGGCAACAAAGCGGGTTTCCAGCGTAACAGTGCTTTTTCGCAGGGTGCGCCGCCACGACCCCACAATTTTGCCATTCACCACAATACCATGCGTATAGGC
>CBKYSX010001003.1:0-1748 GCA_966690745.1 uncultured Ardenticatenales bacterium | reverse complement strand
ATAGAGATGGGAAACATCGTGAATGATGTTATTCCAGTAGAACAAGTTGGTAACAGCCGCCGGACGATAGGCACTCGGAGCCAGGGTTAGATCTAACGGGAAGTCGAAAACCAACCCTGCGCCACCATCCGGGCTGGAACCGGCATCCGGGGTGTTGTTGTTATCAGTATCGGTATAAGCGTGAACGTTGTTCCCTTGCGTGGTGGTAAATTCCGCACCCGCCGCGCCGTTGGTATCGTGCCAGCCAAAGGGCGAAGCAGTCGAATCATCCGGGTTCGCAACCAATGTCCGCCCATCAGCAGGGGGAGCAGGGGTGGTATGGCTGGGGCTTTCTACCGGGATTTGATAGACGCGATAGGAGCCAACCAATACAGGGGCATTCGAGGTGGTAATCTCACCGGCAAAGGTGGTCACGGATTCCATTTTGCCGGGAAGTGCACCGGTAGGAACCTGATTGGGGTCGTTCAACAATGCGTCCCAATTCTCGTGATTCCCCCAGTCCACTTTGTCCAGCAATTCGCCGGTAAGAGCATCCACACGAACATGCCACCAATGTAAACCATCACGTTGGTAGATGTTCATGTCCCACGACAAACGCAAATCCCCGCCAACGGGCATGTAGACCAATTTCACAGGAATGGCTTCCTGCGAGAGGTCACCACCACTAAACGCTACCGCACGCTCCGCCCCGCCAAAATCTTCGATTTGGGCAACGCTGTCGGCGGTGTAGGTCAATCCCAGAGCATCGGCGGCGGCGGCAACCGCTTCGCCCGCCGTCAGACCGGGAGTTGCGCTATTGGCACGTCCGGCAATGTCATTGATTCCGCGATTCCCCACGTAGAGGACATCACCGGTATGCAAAATGGTTACGTTCATCATTGCGTTGTGAATGGTCAAGCCGTTCACAGTTTGCAAGAAATAAACGTAACGGGAACCGGTGAAATCATCATACGTATTATCGGTAACACGCAGAGTGGCAAGGTCTTCGCGGCTCAAGCCAAAGCTGGCGGCATTTGCCAGCAGGTGATCGCGGGCGATTTGTTCGCCACGCTCGGCAGTTACAGGGGCACGGTTCAACGGTCCGGTCGCATCCGAACTATTGGTCGGTTGCGTTGTAGACGCATTCACCACGCCGCCTGCCAAACTGCTGACGAGCAGGAGGGCAACTACAATGAACAAAAACACGGGGAGGGGTCGTCGCATGAAACGAACTCCTAACAAGATGGGGACACACCAAAGCATAAACGCACATCTCATGCCTGGGATTGTCCAACGTTTGAGGAAAAGTGGTAGCAGGGGGAACAACTACACTACCTTAACCCTACTTTACAACCGAATAAAGTCCTTGTCAATCACCCGAATCCCGCAAATCTGTAACAATTTTTACAGGATTTTAATGGTTCACGCTCACATCCGCGTAAACTTAAGATAACCTTAAGGCAATTCTCTTTATGCTGTCGTGTCCCTTACCGTCCTAAATGGGTTATGCTTTCGGGTCATAAAAAACCCACCCTTTTTTCAAAACAATTTCGACTATAAATGCGGATAAAATTATGCCTATTGGCGCAGGTGGGACCGGCGGCATCAGCCTTTTGGGTGAAGTAAGCGCAGGGTACTTACCGGCATTTCCCCTCGCCACCACATTGGTTGCCTCCATAAAGTAAACATTCTAATCTACGCGCCCATTTCTGACGGACATTCTGGCAGTTACCGGAGGAACCATCTGAATAGTAGTGTCGAAAAAGGCG
>CBKYSX010001002.1:0-1750 GCA_966690745.1 uncultured Ardenticatenales bacterium | reverse complement strand
GAATTATTGATGGCGGAACGGGCAACCCCGTTACAGGAAGCATTAGAAGAGGTGGTTACAACGGGGAAAAAATGGCGGGACCGTGTAACGGATGAGGATATCACCGAGGCGGCATTGGCGGACGCGCGGGAAGAGATTATGGATCGTACGGGCTTCCGGAGGCTGTTCGGGATGGGGGGGCGGCGCAAATAACGGATGACTGCATAGTGCATATTGCATAGATACGGCTTTACACCTAAGGGCTTGCCGTTTATGCAATATGCACTATGTAATATGCACTACACCGCTACGCGGTTGGCTTTGCCTTCTTCAATCAACATAATAGGAATCCCATCCCGAATCGGGTAGCGGTAGCCATTGCGCGGGTTCTGGAGATATTTGCCATCCTCCACCAACTCCAACGGTCCCTTGTCTTCGGGGCAGACCAGATAATCCAGCAAATCCTGGCTGACCGCACCACCAAGGGGAACATCATGCCCGGACGGGTGGCTGAGTGCCGCGCCCCCTTCAAATTGCCCCGAACTTTTGTTGTTAAGATAGCTAAGAACAATCCCCGCCGCCGCGACAATTCCCGCCAGCGTCAGAAAACGCATCACTGTATTTTTCATGTTGTTTTGCTCCATCGTGGGGCAGAAGCCCGTTTGTCCCCGCCCCACTGCTTGTTTTTTGGTGTAGCGTGTAGAATATTTGATACGTACAAGCTATCCAAAACCGCCCCGGTTGTCAAGGGAGCGGCATAATCCTAACAGACAAAGAACAATCCTTATGAACGATACCCTCATTGTTGAATCCACCGCCACACCAACTACACCTTCTGTACCGGTGGCAGAAGCCCGCAGAGCCTCCTACAACCCGGCAACGGGCGCACTACTAGGCTATGTGCCATTAGTGGGCACGGAGGGCATTGATGCCGCCATCGTCGCCGCCCACGCCGCCCAACCTGCATGGGGCGCAACCTCCCCCCGCGAACGGGCTTCAGTGTTGCATTGGTTACAGGGGGTTCTGGTAGATGAAGCGGAGGCGATTACCCAACTCATCTCGCTGGAACAGGGCAAAACGATTCCCGAAGCCTACGGCGTGGAATTAATGACAGTACTGCCCCAGCTCAAATGGCTGACGGCGCGGGATGGCGGTGTGAAATATCTGGAAGGGCAGAAAGTATCGCTGGAACACCCCATGTTCAGCGTCAAAAAAGGGCGATATGTTGCCGAGCCGTTGGGCGTGATAGCGATTATCTCGCCATGGAATTACCCCTTTACGATTCCCCTGATTCAAGTGCTGACAGCATTGATGGCAGGTAACGGGGTAGTGCTAAAACCCTCACCCCATACCCCGCTGATCGGACAAAAGATTGCCGAACTGCTACGCCAGACCGACCTTCCCGCAGGGCTGTTCCATGTGATTCATTGTGAAGATAGCATTGCCCCGCATCTGACCAGCCATCCGGGGATTGATAAGATTATTTTTACAGGAAGTGTTGTCACCGGGCGCAAAGTGATGGCAAGCGCGGCACAGGTGCCCACCCCCGTGGTTTTAGAATTGGGTGGCAAAGATGCCGCAATTGTTGCCTCCGATGCCGATTTGAAACGCACCGTGAACGGGGTGGTCTGGTACGGGATGACCAACGCCGGGCAAACCTGTGCCAGCGTCGAACGGGTGTATGTCCACCGTGATATTTACGATGCTTTTGTGAAGGAAACGGTTGAATTGGTACAAACCCTTAACGTGGGAGCAGGCATTGACAGCGCAA
>CBKYSX010001001.1:0-1752 GCA_966690745.1 uncultured Ardenticatenales bacterium | reverse complement strand
CGCTTTCGGGCGTTGGTGGGGCTGGACGACCCAACGCCCTCATAACAATGGCTACTCCATAAGGAGGTATCCGATTGGCTAGCCATCGTAGCCACCGTCCCCACACAATCTACCCGGTTGGGGGGTGTCCTTCTCAGTAGATTTCGTAGATTCTGTAGATTCCGTCACCCATCGGGCGGCATGGTAGGTAAGGTAGGTAGCCATTCGGATACCCCCTTTTGCCGTACCTACCCCAAAGGCACAGTCTAAACTTCTCCTCTTATATATGGAAACAAAAAGAAACCGGGTTTTCAACGGCAGAAACCCGGTTTCCTCCATATTAAACCCCTGCTAATGGGTGACAGAGATGGTAGCCGCATGTGAAGGGATGCGTCGTTCATCCCGAAACGTGCGGCGGGTATTCCTATCGAGAGGGGGTTAGGGGTGAGGTCACGACCGCCCCCGTCTCCTCTGCTCCTTCGCCTGCCGCAACCGCGACAACGTATCCCCATCCCCCTCGTCTTTTGGCGTATCGGGCGCGGTACTGCCCCCACTCGTCGGCGGGTTCACCTTCGGCAGAACCACCGTCCCCGTTGGGCGTTGCGCCCCCTCTTGGGAGGAGGTTGGGGGGTGGGTTTCCGTTCCCCCCCTCTCCACGGTGGAGAGGGGGTCGGGGGGTGAGGTTCTGCCATCCCGCCGTCCCGCCCGTTCCTTCGCCTCAAACAGCGTCCCCAATTCTTTGGGGCGATCCGCATCGGCAACGGGTCGCCGCGCCAGTCGGTCTTGCACCCACGCCCGCGCCTGTGCAAACTCCCGTTGCCCGAACAACACGCGCCGCACCGCCACATCAAAGGGGAAGAGAACCAGCAACAAGCCCACCAGCCAGAACCACAACGGTTGCGCTTTTTGCACCTGCACCGGCGGGCGCACGAACAACCCTTCCGGGTTCGTAATGTCACGCACTTCCCCGCCCGTTTGCGCGGCAAGGCTTGCCATTAAGCCCTCATCCACCGATTGCAACCGGTATTCGGGGGAATAGGGAACCACAATGCCCCGCGTGGTGCTGTTAATCGGGTTCCCGTTCTCGTCCCGTTGAATCACCGTCACAAAATAAACCCCCGGCTCCTCCGAAGGCAGAGGCACTTCATATTCCCCTGCCCCGACGGGCGGTACGCCAACCGTGGTGCTATCCAGCGAGGGATCAATGATAATCGCCTCGGTGGTCGCACTAATCGGGCGACCATTCTCATCCCGCGCCGTCACATCCAGCACCGTCGAACTACCCTGCTGGCTGGAACGCACCTGCAAATTCCCCGCTACCGGGTCGGGTAAACTCCACGCCACCAACTGCGTGGCAAATTCGCGGAAATTGCCCCAGCCCACCCACTCCTGCGCCCAGCGATTGCTCAAATCGCTCGTCCATGCCACTGTGCGCCCCACCCCGTAGCGGCGCGTTGCCAGCAACGGATCGCCTTGTGACGTGCGGAACACTTCGTTCGCATCCGGTTTCAGCGTAGTTCCGTTGTAACCAATCAGCGCGGGAGTGCCTTCATTCAGGGGCAAGCCCGTCAAAATCGCGGCGTTCGGGTTCATCAGCGTGGGGTAGAAAGGCTCTTCGATAATGTACCGCCCCGAAATAATCACCGTTTCCTGCAAGAAAATCTGCGGCACATCCTCCATCGTCGCGGCGGGGTAATAGCGTCCGCCCCCCGCCACTGCCAATTCGTCCAAATCCTGCGCCGACCCCGCGCCCGCCGCCACCACGCTCAACGT
>CBKYSX010001000.1:0-1754 GCA_966690745.1 uncultured Ardenticatenales bacterium | reverse complement strand
GCTCTTGGGCGATGATAGTACACCCTTTGAAGCCTCACGGGGGCAGGGGTCTTTGGCTCCTTCCGATGAAGTGGTAGAAGCCTATCAGGCAGGGTTGTGGGCGTATGAAGAAGACCGTTTGGATGATGCTACGCGCGCCTTCCAACGGGTAATTCGCCTTGACCCGACCCATGTTGAAGCGCACAACTACCTCGGCAGTGTCTTTTATCTGAACGGGCGGCAGGATGATGCGATTATTGCCCTGCGTCGTGCGTTGGAATTAGACCCCGATCACAGCGAAAGCTATCTCAACCTCGGCTTGGTCTACAAAGAAACCGGACGCAATAGTCAGGCAGTGCAAATGTTTAGTCGTTATCTGGACCTTGCGCCGCCCGATGACACCACCACGGAATATGTCCGGGAAATGATTGACCAACTCAACGGTTAATGGGTTGAATATGTAAGAGGCGGTGCACCGGAATGTTCCGGTGCACCGCCTCTTTGTTTTGAATAAAACCGGAACTTTTACAAGGTCACAGTATTTTTTTACTCTATGATGTAGAATCTTAAGCACGAATACCCGTAACTCAATGCTAAAGAAGAGCAACTATGCTTTCAGATTTTACCGTTTTTGCTTATAACGCCGCCATTACCGCGATTACGTTGATCACGGAACAAGCCTTTACCAATGCGCCCACCACCCCGAAAAGCGTAGTGCAAGAGGGCACCGTTGCAGTTATTGTTCCGGCGCGAAACGAGGCGCGAAATTTACCCCGTACCTTGCCCTCTGTGCTGGAAGCGGCGGGGCGATACGGAAATGCACAGGTTATTGTAGTAGATGACCATTCTACGGATGCCACCCCTGAGATTATTCGTGACCTGCAACAAAACCACCCCAACGGTGACCTTCTGATTCCCATTCAGATTGCCGAACCCCTACCCTCTGATTGGTTTGGTAAACCCCGCGCCTGTTGGACGGGGGCGCAACACCCTGTTGCCCGTGCCGCCGAGTGGCTCCTGTTTGTGGATGCCGATACTGCCGCTTATCCCGATGCTATCGGGCGGTTGATGGCAGGGGCACAGGAAAGCAATGCTGATCTTTATTCGGTAATGACCGATCAGGAATTACATTCTGTTTCCGAGCGTCTGGTGATGCCCCTGATTTTTTATGCGATTGGTAGTGCCTTCAGTTGGCAAAAAGTGAATGACCCCGACGATCCTCTGGCGATTGCCAACGGGCAATGTATGTTGTTTCGTCGCTCGGTGTACGATGTGCTGGATGGGCATCGTGCCGTTCGTACCGAAATTGCCGAAGACCGTGCGATTGCCGACTTGGTGAAACGGAATCGTTATCGGCTGTACCTTGCCGACGGGCGCACGGTACTCACCACCCGCATGTACACCTCGCTCCCTGAAATCTGGGAAGGGTGGAGCAAAAATGCCTATCTGGGATTGGGTGAACAATCCTGGCTATTGCCTCTGATTGCAGTATTGGGCATTGGGGCGGGGATTGTCCCGTTTGTCGCGTTGCCCCTTGCCCTCTTTCGCCGCCGTTTCGCCCATGCTTTTCTATGGTTCGTAACGATACTAACCCTGCTTCGCAATCGGGATCGCGCCAACCGCGAAATGAAGGTTCCCCGTTGGTATGCTTTCACCCTCCCTATCGGCACGTTGCTATGCTGTGGCATTGCCTTTTCGGCATGGTACAAAGTGGTCAGTGGGCAAGGGGTGCAATGGAAGGGGCGCACCTATGCCGCCAATGAGCCGTCCCAAAT
>CBKYSX010000999.1:0-1756 GCA_966690745.1 uncultured Ardenticatenales bacterium | reverse complement strand
CCAGATGCACCATAATCCGTAGCGTGTCCTCAAGCGGTTGGTTGCTGTTCAACACTGCCAGAATATCCCGTAACCCCTCGGCAACCGCCCGCCGCCGCTCAATTTCTTGTGTGCGATCCTGTACCCGTTGCTCCAAATCGGCGGCATATTGTTCTAACTCATGGCGTAAATGTTGTTGGGTGGCTTCTGCTTGCCGCCGCGCCGAAATATCGGTGACGAAGGCAATCATCTGCATGGTTTCCCCTTCCCCTACATGGCTAAGACCAATCTCAATCGGAAACTCACTGCCGTCTTTCGTCATCCCGACCAATTCCAAGCCCACCCCCATTGAACGGACGCGAGGTTCCTGTGAAAACCCGATGCGGTGGGCGACATGAACACGGCGCAACCGTTCGGGCATCAGAATTTCTAACGGTTGCCCCACTAACTCAGCGCGTTCATACAAAAAAAGGGCTTCGGTGGCGTTATTCACCAACACCACCTTCCCCTCGCGGTTGACCACCACAATGGCTACCGGTGCGGTTTCCAGCAGGATTTGGAATTTCAGATCATCTTCGGTGTGCATATCCATTAACTAGCCACCCGGCTAGGACAATTCTAGTCACGGGAGGGGTGAAGGTACCCTTTGCTTAGGGTATCTTGATTTAAGATTTCAGACAACCCACCATCCGTTGCAGACGTGATGGGCTTGATGCAAGAAAGGGAGGCATCCCTATGAACGATGTCATCGTCATCGGTGGCGGACCCAGTGGCATAGCGGCGGCATCGTATGCCAACCAATTAGGGCTTCAAACCGTCCTCATTAGCCCCGACATGGGGGGCAAAATTAATCATCCCTTTACGCTCAAATCGCTCTCGGTGACGGATACTGTGCGCGGGGCGGCAACCGTGCGCTCGTTAGCGGCGCAATTACCGCCTAATGTGCATATCTCCGCTGAAGCCTCCCGCATCGAGGAAGGCGAGTACGGTGATTCTTTGGTCGTGACATTGAGCAACGGTGAGACGATTCCGGGGCGAACGCTGATTTATGCGGCGGGGGTGCGTTCCCGCAAATTATACATTCCGGGCGAACGGCAATTGCAAGGCAAAGGGATTTCTTATAGTGCCGTGAGCCATGCGTCGTTATGTTTGGGGCGAGATGTGGCGGTGCTGGGCAATCATCGTCGGGCGCAATTGGCGGTGTTGGTGCTGGCGCGGATTGCCCGTTCCGTGCTGTTTATTGTGCCGGAAGGCAGTAGTGCCGAAACGCTGGATTCCGACTTCTTGCGTCAAATCAGTTGCGCCGACAATGTGACGATTATGCAGGGGTGGGAACTCACCGCCATTGAAGGCAAGGATTATGTAAAACGGCTGGTCTTTTCCAATGCGGCGGGCAACCATCGCTACGCCCCTGTCGAAGTGCTATTCATCGAACTGCAACTGCTTCCCAATACCGATATGCTTGCCCATCTGGTCGAACGGGACCGCACGGGGCATATCATGGTCAATCATCGGTGCGCTACCAGCCACGAACGTATTTTCGCGGCGGGGGATGTTACTGATGTGCATAGCGAACAGGTTCCTGTCGCCATCGGGGAAGGTATCAAAGCCGCGTTAAGCGCGTCCGAATGGATTGGCTTGCCGCAGGCGATGAAGGTAGGAGCGGTGTGGTGACAACCCGATTCACGGGGTTGAAACCCCGTGCTAAGAGAACGAAGCCTCGTTGAGGCTGTTTAACCCTTGCGGGTTTCGTCCTCTTAGCACGGTCACTTTAGTG
>CBKYSX010000998.1:0-1762 GCA_966690745.1 uncultured Ardenticatenales bacterium | reverse complement strand
AGGTTGGGTGGAATCTTGTTGCCCTAGCGCACGATGTTCTTCAAGAATCGTGCGAACTAGCGTTTTGTAGGAGTCTGATGAATCCATTGCACAATCTCCTCTTGCTCATGGTCAAATATAAGCAAGTGAATTTGATTACTGGATAAAACGTATTGAAAATCCGACCCTCGCATGTAGCTTTGATAGTCTTCGTCGGAAACCGCGAGATAACATTGATGAGTGGGATTACGCAATTGTAGCAAAGACCTGTAAATAATGTATTGCCCGATTGCTTTTTCGAGTTGGTCAGTAACACGTAGGGACCTTAAGACTTTAACTTCAATAGCGACCTGGCTTGTACCATATTGTGCCATGAATGTTGGGTCAAGGTTTACTGCTTCAAGATCAACATAAAGATAGGTTTCATCAAGAACAAGCCTCATCGGGTCGTTCACAATGACCCACCCATCTTTTATTAAGGCATTTCGAACCACGTAATGATATTTGTCCAGTTGAGGCATGAGGATTTTTATTGTTTCTTTAATTGTTAAAGTAAATTCGTAATCCGAATCCCCGCCCCATGTGCTTTGTAGTGCTTGTTCATAAAGATGAGAATAGAGGTAAGGGCTTCGGCGGCGGCGGCATTTTCCAAGCGACCGGCGTGGTAAGCGGTCATGCCTGCGGCGGCGGCGAGGTGTACCACCGTTTCGCGGGTATCTTTGTCATTGCCTGTCACCAGCACATCACAATTGATGTCGGCGGAAAGGTCTGCCAATCGTTCGGCGGCGACATTTTGGAATGCTGACACCACCCGTACTCCTTCCCCTAATAATCCCTGCGCTTCCATTGCGGCAGACCCGGCAGAGGGGAGTTGTACCCGCATCACATGGGGTGGTTGGAGCGGTACGGTGCAATCCACCACAATTTTCCCCTCAAGGTCGGGCTTCAGGTCGGTCAGCGTGGAGGCATGGGCGGTATAGGGAACCGTTAGCACGATAATATCGCCCTGTCGGGCGGCGGCGGTGTTGTCCATGCCTTGCACAAGGGTACTGTTCAATTCGCTATTCAGGGCAGTGGCGGCGGCAATGGCACTATCAGCGGAACGGGAGCCAATCAGCACCGTATATCCGGCATTTGCCCAGCGTTTGGCAAGCGCGGAGCCTTGTGCGCCTGTGCCACCAATGATTGCGAGAGTGGGTGTGGGAGTGTTCATAATAAAGTCAGGAGTAAAGGGTAATGAGCATTGAGAAACAACCCTACGGTATCCCTCTCCATCATGGAAAAGGGTTTAGGAGGTGAGTTGCCGTTCTCAATACTCAATTCTCTTTATTACCTCAAATCGTAACGGCGGGACCTCATGCTTTTCCCACAATTTTTGATAGCGGGATTTGACTTCGGGTTCGTAGCCAACCAAGTGGCGTTGGGCATGGGTCTTCTGCCAGCGCGGGTCAGCTTCGATGATAGTCAACATCTCCTCAAAAAATTCGGTGTGGTCGGAAACAACATGAATCCGTCCCCCCGGAATCAGGGCGGGGTAAATGGCATCCAGAAAGGCGGGGTTGAACAGTTTGTGTTCCCCACGCCCGCGAATGTTGGGGTCGGGATAGTGCATATAGACCGCATGGAGGCTGTGCGGGGCAAGGCGGGGATGGGTAAATTGGAAGGGGGCACGAATGAATTTCAGATTGCCTACATTGGTTTCCGCCGCGTTTTTTACCGCTTCATAAACCACCTTCGTCCAATTATCTACCCCGATAAAATTGGTGTCGGGGTTCGCCGCCGC
>CBKYSX010000997.1:0-1762 GCA_966690745.1 uncultured Ardenticatenales bacterium | reverse complement strand
TCCAGTTGCTCCATATACCGCCACAAGCGGGTTTGAATTATTCTTCTGATTCGTATGAGATTAATGGCGGGAACGCATAGGGTTCCGCCGCTTCATGCACGGTGGCACGGTCCAGGGCGGGGGATTGCTCCAATTGCGTCACCATAAAGGTCGTCGCATCCCACATCAGCCACGACAACGGAGTGGGGTCGCTCCCTAACGCGGCAGAGTAGGCAGTGGTATCCTCCGGTAATTCGACGGTGATACACAGAGTTAGCCCCCCGTCCTCTTCCGCCTCATTTTGGGTTTTTTCAACCCAGCAATTCGGCTCCCAGGTGCGCCGCGCAATGCCATCGGCATTCGGGGGAACCAACGGCAACCATGCCATCCCCGCTTCTTCCAGAATGGGGGCGACTGCCGCCGCTTCATCATGCAGGAGAGGACCCACCACATAGACCACTGCCGGGTCGGTGACCAGTTCCTGCGCCCGTTGCGCTGCCGTATCGGAATCGCTATGCGTATCCAAAATCACCCACTCCACAGGACGACCCTGAATCTCCGCCGGGGTTGCCGCAAATGCCGCCGGGAGCAAGGAGTAGCCCAGTTCGCGCCGTTCGCCATCTACGGGTAATAGTAACCCGACTTTGATGGGTTCGGTAAAGGGCGCGGCAGACACTGCCTGACAGGCGGTGACGAGGCAGAGTAACGTTAAAAGCAGTAGTGCTTGTATGGTTTTCATCAGCGATCCCTTTCCGTGATGCGACCCTATGGGTTACGACATGGGTTATATCTTACCCCCGATGCCCTTCTGCCCCAACCCGAAGGTGTAAGACGGCGTAAGGGTAAGGTTGAAACCCTACGCTGTTACGGGTAGTCGGCTCAAGCCGACTAACGGGCGACCACAAGGGATACGCCCCTACAAAGTCCGTCGTTAGCCTGCTTAAGCAGGCTTGCCATACCAGCATGAGGTTGAAACCTCATGGGCGTATGTATAAAAAAAATACGCCCTTACTATTAAGGGCGCATGATGATATACGTTATATAAAAAGATAATCGTGCCAATGCACGATTATCTTTGCCTGCTATGGGCGAATCTGGACACTGGTTTCCGTGACAAACTGACCATCCACGTAAAACTTGACGGTCCACAGACCCGGCATTGCCGGAAGTTGATGGGCGTTCACAAGGTTGATCAGTTGCGTCCCATCCGCAGAACCATTCCATGTGCGCGGTTGGCTTTGGTATTGCTCACCGTCCACGACGACTACCGTTTGCACCACCGCACCACGTTTCAGCCCTTTGAAATGATACGTCAACCACACCTCGCTATCCGACAACGGCAGACTTGTTCCGCACGGACCGGAGGGGCTGGCATCGGAACCCAGACAGAATTGGAAACGGTCAAAGGCTAGGATGGGGTCTACCCGAATCACCATCATTTCATCGGCTCGCACCCAACCGCGCCCTTCGATTTCCGTCAGTTCTAAATAGAACCATTCCGCGCCATTGACACGCCGCTCTTCAACGACCATCACCGTCAGAATCGTTCCTTGCGGAACATGATAGGGTTTGCCCGCGCCGTCCGGTTGATCGTAGAAGAGGATTTGCCCATCATCCACAATCAACATCAACGGAACCCCGACCGTAACATCGGGCAACGCGGTAGGTGTAACCGTCGGCGGAACCTGTGCTTCAGGAACCACGCCATCCATCACGATTAAGCCAACCCCCGTCAAAACCCCGGCGGTGATGAAAACGACTCCCAGTTTGAAGAAGTTTCTGC
>CBKYSX010000996.1:0-1768 GCA_966690745.1 uncultured Ardenticatenales bacterium | reverse complement strand
GCCCGTTGCGCCTGCATCTGCCCCACGACCATACGGCTTTCGGCATCATCCAATCGTGCCGCAAACATGGGCGCACTGCCTTGTGCGGTTTTCACTGTGAAACGTCCGACCTCCCCTTCCGCTTGCAATTGAGCGGGGAACAATTCCACCAAATCGGCTGGTAGCGATTCCGCCGCTACAATCAGATGAATCCCTACCGCCGCGCCCCGCCGCAGAAGTGCCGCCAACAGGCTATGGGCAATGCGTCCGCCGCTTTCCAACATCCGTTCGGCGTTATCAATCACTGCCAGCACCTGTGGCGCGATGATATTGCCCCGTTCCCGCTCGCTCACTTCATGTACCAACCGCACCAACCAGCCCAACGATAACTCAGTTTGGGTTCCAAACGCCCAGGTATGGGGGAGTGTGCCGAGGGGGGAGAGGGGAGTCGTGGCATCGTTTGCCAGCAATGCCAGCCGCCAATGCCGTGCGCTGTGATGCCACGCCATACCGAGAGCCAGCACACGCATCATTTCACTTTTGCCTGTACCGCGTTTGCCTTGAATAAGAAGATGGGGGGTTGCCGGGTCGGTGATATTGAGGGTGAGCGAGCCGCCCTGCTCCATTTGCCCGACCAACGCACTTCCGGTGGGGAGGGTTCCGGTCATTTCGAGCAGGTCGCCATAGCGCAAGCCTGCCCCTTCGTTGCGGGGAAGTTCTAAAAAGAGGGTACTGCCTTCCCGTTTCAGGCGGCAGGCGGAATAGCCTGCTTCTCTGGCGAGGTCAGTGGTAAGATTCAACAAGCGGCGGGTCGTTGCGCCCAACCCCAATTGCAACGGAAAACGCATCGCACTTTCATCCAGCGATGCCCGCCCGACCCGTACCGCTATGCCGCGCCCCGCGAACAGCTCTTCTAATCGTAACGCCTCGGTATGAAACATCACGACCTCCACCATAGGTTCAGAGAATGGGGAGGTCGTAGTTAAACGTCGAAAAGACCTCCCTTTACATTTGTTTGGAGGTCAGTATAACGAACAAGCGTTCTAATGTCAAGTGTTTTTAGAACATTGATTCTGAATGTATAGTAGGGGTAGATACCCCTTGTTTTTCATCTAATCGCTATGATACCAGAGGGGTGCGACAAAAATTGCACAAAGCGGAGGCACCATGGCTGTCAGTCCTTCTTACCGTGATTATGTCACTGACCAATTAGAACAAGCCTGCGAGTTGCCGATTCGGATTAAAAGTATGTTTGGCGGCGCGGGGGTTTATGCCGGGGAGTTATTTTTCGCCATCATCGCCGATGAAACTCTTTATTTTAAGGTGGATGAGAGCAACCGCCCCGATTTTGAAGCGGCGGGGATGGAGCCGTTCACTCCCTTTCCCGACAAAGATTTTATTATGGGCTATTACCAATTGCCCGAAGAGGTCTTAGATGATGTCGGGGAATTAGAACAATGGGTGACGAAGGCATTGGAGGTAGCGGAACGGACGGGGAAACGGCGCAAACCGAAGAAGAAAAATAAATGAACAACCCCTGAAACGACAAAGAAGCCGGGTTTTGCTGTAGTAAAACCCGGCTTCCCATTGCTTTAGTATGTGTCTGCGTTATACCAGCCGTTGCAACATATCTACGGCGCGGCGCATATCCAGCAAGACCAACCCCGTTTTTGCCTGATGCCCGCACATCACCGTGAGCACGGCTTCCTCCCCCACCGCCATCAAAATAACGTACCCTTTATCCCCGCGAATATAAACCTGATTGAGCGTTCCCCGTCGTAATTCGCCT
>CBKYSX010000995.1:0-1770 GCA_966690745.1 uncultured Ardenticatenales bacterium | reverse complement strand
CATTATTTACCATTCGGGTATGCACCCCATGTTCATTTTAAGCCTGTGACGCAGGGGGATAGCCATCCGCCTGATATTGTGTTTGTGGGGGGCGGCGACCGCGACCGTGTAACCTTATTCACCGAAGCAATCCAATCAGGGTTACAGCCAACGCTATACGGAGGCTATTGGTCGCGGTATGCTCCGCTACGCCCGTATGAGCGGGGGCATATTACGCAAGAGGAAGCGCGTACCCTGACCGCCCCGGCTGTCAATCTCTGTCTGGTGCGCCGCGCCAATCGGGACGGTCATGTCATGCGGAGCTTTGAAATTCCGGCATGTGGCGGCTGTATGCTGGCGGAAGATACGGAAGAACATCGGGCGATATTTGGTAGCGAAGGCACAGCCGTTTTATACTTCAATTCAGTAGCGCAGATGGTTGATAAAGCACAGGAATTGGTGCAAAACCAACCCTTGCGACAGCGGTTGGCAAACGCCGCCCATGACCTGATTTGGAATGGAAAGCACGCCTACCGCGACCGTCTTTTGACGATGATGGAGCAGTCTGATGGGACTTGACCCCAATACCAGTATTATTATCGGCTTGGCGGTATGGAGTGCGATATTTCCGCTCATTATTCTGGTTCAACGCGGATTCAACATTCGCACGACCGGATTACCGCTCGCTTATCTGGGAATCTTTTTTGCGGGTCATGCTCCCGGTGCTGTTCTCTATCTTCTCCCATGGTATTTCACCAGCTATGATGGTTTCGCCGTGTCAACCGGCTTCGAAATGACATGGCTTAGCGTTGTCATTTTTACCATCGCCTTACTGGTAGGGATGTTTTTGTTTCACCGTCGCACACCTTCGGAACCACACACCTCAGACTCCTACGATTTTTTAAACGACCCTCGTCTTCCCTGGCTCCTCTTTGGAATTGGATTATTTGCGTTCTTTGTGCTCCTACCTCTGGGGGGCTTGGTTGCTTCGCTTACATCCATTGTTTCTAACCTTGCTAATTTACAAGTGGCAGGGATCGTACTGGGTATTTGGCAAGGATTCACAACAAAAAACAGCCGAAAAATCCTTATGTGGCTCGCAGTTACACCCTTACTACCATTTCTTACCGTGACAGTCGGAGGGTTCTTAGGGTTCGGAATTAACTCTTTGTTGACTATTGCCGCCTTTACACTGATTCGTACCCGCCCACGATGGTGGCATTTACCTTTAGTCATGGTAGCCCTATACATTGGTATTTCCCTCTATGTCACCTACATTGATGGGCGGGCAGATATTCGTGCGGTGGTATGGAATGAAGGGGAATATAGTGAACGGGTAGAAGTGGTACGAAGCGAATTTTCCCAATGGCAATGGTTTGATTGGCGCAACGGCAACCACTTACAATTAATTGATGTGCGCTTAAATCAAAACTTTTTTGTCGGGGTCTCCCGTTTAAACCTTGATCGCGGATTGGTTCCCTTTGCCAATGGCGAATCGTTGCAACGCGCCGCTATAGGCTTTATCCCCCGCATTATTTGGCCCGAAAAACCGGTGATGGCGGGGGGCAATGAATTTATGGCACGATACACCTTGATGGAATTTGCAGAGGGGACCAGTTTTGCGGCGGGGCAAGTCATGGAGTTTTATATCAATTACGGGATGTGGGGGATTGTGGTGGGCTTTAGTGCGCTGGGGCTGGTCTTTGCGTGGGTGGATAGCCGCAGTGCGGGGCATTTGGAGAATGGCAACCTCTATCGCTTTCTGCGTTGGTATCTGGTCGGGATGGCACT
>CBKYSX010000994.1:0-1775 GCA_966690745.1 uncultured Ardenticatenales bacterium | reverse complement strand
CGATACCCTTATAACACATGGATTCCCTCAAACGCATCCCCGCGTGGGCTGTTGACCTGATTGTTGCGCTGATATTGGCAGGAATTGCCATTGCTATTGAACGTTTCACACAGGGGCGGATTGACAATCGAGATGTCTTCTTGGTAGTAGGTGGGAGCAGTTTTATTTTACTACGAATCGGGGCAGTACTAGCACAGGCAGGGCGCACGTTGGGCTGTCTGTTTGGCTTTGTGATTACCTGGATTCTACCCTGTGCAGTGGTACTTTATTTCCTCACCAATCCCGATTATTTGAATGTCATTCGGGACAGCACCCCTTTCTTTGTATACCTCGGCTTTGTGGTGATTGCCATTATGGGTATTACCTTTGAGCGAGTGCGGCAGGCAGACGAAAAACGCTTTGCGGCGGCGAAAAAATCACCACCAACGGCGTAAGTTCTTGCAGAATAAAAAACGCGGGTTCATTAATGAACCCGCGTTTTTTATTCTGCAAGGGAAATCTTAGCTCAAAAACGAGCGTAGTTTGCGGCTCCGGCTGGGGTGGCGCAATTTACGAAGCGCGTCCTTTTCGATTTGGCGAATCCGTTCCCGCGTCAACCCGTATTTTTGCCCCACTTCCTCAAGCGTGTGTTCACGTCCATCCTTCAAGCCATAGCGCAAGCCGATAATCTTTGCTTCACGCGGGGTGAGCGAAGACAACGCTTCACGAATGTCCTCATGGATGCCGCTATCCAACGCCGCTTCAAAAGGCGTGAGCGAATCTTGATCGGGCAAGAAATCACCAAGGGTTGCCGCTCCATCATCATCGTTCAACGGGGCTTCAAAAGAAACCGGATGTTGCGCGAATTGCAGGAGTTCTTGCACCTTATCTTCGGGCAATTCCAGCTCCACCGCAATTTGACTAATCGTGGCTTCGTTCCCGGTACGTTGGGCAACGCGGAACGCCGCATCCTTCACCTTACGGATTTTTTCCGCCATATGAACGGGCAAGCGAATCGTCCGCCCCTGGTCGGCTATCGCACGACCAACAGCGTGGCGAATCCACCAGGTTGCATAAGTACTGAATTTGTTACCCCGTTCCGGCTCGAATTTGTCAATGGCGTGCATCAAGCCCATGTTGCCCTCTTGAATTAAATCCCCAAGAGGCACACCATAGCCGCGATACCGCGCCGCGACACTCACTACCAACCGTAAGTTGGCTTGAATCAAACGTTGGCGGGCTTCATCGCCCCGCTTGATAATTTCAAACAATTCGGCACGTCGGTTAGAGTCCGTTACCGTGGGGAGTTCTTCACGCGCTACCATTGCCTCGCGCCACATTGTCCCAAGAGCAAGCTCCTCTTCCTTAATCAAAAGGTCGTGATGCCCGCCTTCGCGCAAATACATGGCGACAAGGTTATCTGTTTCTACCTCTTCCAGGCTCCCCAGTTCCTGTTTCGTCCGCAGAAGAATATCCAGTTCGTCCGTCATAAACTATCGCTCCTTCCCGTATCGCACTACCCCAACGGTAGGGGGAGACCTCCGCGGGGGTTGCCCACAAAAGGCTGCCCCCTCCACCATCGGTGGTGCGACTTTCAATCATTCGGGTAGTAACAGAAAGATAATTACCCTCTCTGCTACCGTGACTTTATCTTTTGTGTGATTCTTCACATACTACACTACCCACCGTCAATGAGTTTTGAATGAGAAGTCAGTAACGGGTGGGTAAAGTTAAGTAATGTACTAAACTATACGTATTTACAAGCAAAATGGATGGTTTTTACCTGTGTTACTCTC
>CBKYSX010000993.1:0-1783 GCA_966690745.1 uncultured Ardenticatenales bacterium | reverse complement strand
GTGGAAGGGGTCGCATTGCGGATGGTTCGTGCCGCGTCAATCCCATTGATACCGGGCATATTAATGTCCATCAGCACAATATCGGGTTGGCTCTTTGCCACCAACTCAATCGTTGCTTCACCTGTGGCGGCTTCGCCTACCAGTTCAATATCAGGGATGGCAGAGAGCAATGCCCGCAACCCCTCACGAAAGAGGGAGTGGTCATCCGCAACGACGAGTCGAATCAGTTCCACGCTCATAGATGCTCCGTCAAGGGTAATAGTGCCACAAGATGTGTACCTTTACCGGGGGTTGAAGAAATCTTAAAGTTGCCCCCGATTTCTTCAGCCCGTTCCCGCATGGAGATAAGACCCACCCCGGCGCGGCGGTTATCTGCCATCCCAATCCCATCATCTTTAATTTCTAAACGGAGCGTAGGGCGCAGATGCATTTCGCACAGGTCAAACACCACCACCGCCCGCCGCGCACGGGCGTGGCGCACCACGTTTGTCAGGGCTTCTGTCACGATACGGTAGGCGGCGGCTTCAATCGCGGCGGTCATAAAGGGCAAAGGGGTATCAGGTGCTTGCACTTCCACTGACAAACGTGGTGCGCCATCGGTGCGCCCCTTAAGGTCAGAGGCGTAATCCCGCACGGCTCCGACCAAGCCAAGTTCGTCGAGGGCGGCGGGGCGCAAGTGATAGACCAATCGGCGGATTTCCGCCACGGTGCGTTCATTCTGGGTGGTGAGTTCCGCCAGCAATTGTTGTGCCTGTGTGGGCTTTGATGTGAGCAGTTGGCTGATTGCCGCGAGTTTAAGCCCTTGACTGGCAAGCACCGGACCCAGCCCATCATGCAAATCACGCCGCAGGCGGCGACGTTCTTCTTCGCGGGCGGTGACAAGCCGCATCCGGGACTGGCGTAAATCTTCGGTCAGTTGGACGTTATATGCGGTGGGTCCTGCCTGATGGGCGATTTGCTTCAGAAGGTGCTGATCGGCACGGCTGAACGCTTCGCCTGGGCTACGCACCCCCGCCATCAGCATTCCAACGGTATCTCCCTGATAAATGATCGGAAGCCGGATTACATCGGTTGTCTCGGTACCACTCTGTGCCGCAATTTTATACTCCTCGCCGCTACGCAGACGAATAGCAACATAGGGGAGTTTCAGGGTCTGGGCAATCGTATCCACCAACGTGGGCAATAGGATTTCAGGGGCGATGGCGGCTTCCAGCCGTTGCCCGAGCTGTGCCAACGCGCTCAGGGGGTCATCCCGTTCGCCATAAAAGAAGCGGTTGACCCCACGTTGCAAGCGATTGGTCAGCGGTTGGACAACGACCGCCACCACACCCGTCGCCCCCAGCGAAATCAGGGGATTCCCTTCCGCATGGAACAGGGTTCCCAATCCGCCCACCACCAACACATAAATAGCGACAATACTGAGGGTCAATGCGCTGTAGAGCAGGGTACGGTTGATGACGATATCAATGTCGTACAGTCGGTAGCGTAAAATAGCGATGGTGGTAATACTCGCTATCCCCAGTACGGTGACATTGGTGAGCATAATGGTAGCCTCTTGGACGAAAGCGTTGGTGGGCAACAGTATCCAGAGGGGAATTGAGAAAAAAGAGACAACCGTTACAAGCACGATGGCATAGAGGAGCCATTGTAATTGTTTGCGTTCGATGGTGTCCGATCTACGAAAACGGAGAATGAAGGCGAAGATGGCACTAATAGAGCCAACCAACAGGAACCAACCGGAAACATTCATTAACCAATCCATCAGGTCAGCCGTACCAAGAAT
>CBKYSX010000992.1:0-1784 GCA_966690745.1 uncultured Ardenticatenales bacterium | reverse complement strand
ACAAAATAGAATTAAAACCCCGCTTCGAAAAGGGACTAGTAGGTAGACATCGCTCGCACGATATCGGTAATACTAAGGACCCCGACCGGGCGTTTTTTGTCGCTATTCGTAACGGGTTCCGTGACAATAAGGCGGCTCACTTTATGCTGATGAATGCGGCGGGCGGCTTCGGTGGCGGCATTGGTACGCGAGATCGTATGAACCGCGCCGGACATGGCTTGCCCTGCTTGAAGATGGGGCCACATTTCATCATAGCCATACAAAGTAGCGAGGTCAGTACGCGAAATCAATCCGGCAAGATAACCTTCATCGTCTACCACTACAATCGCACTGACATCAGCCTCGGTCATGCGACGGGCGACTTCCGGCAACGGGGTGTTGAGGGAACAACAAATCACGCCTTCGTGCATTAAATCGGCAACAGATTTATCTATCATGGTGCTTCTCCTCGTTGAGAATCGGTTATACATTTCCAGCGCGGGCGATTATGCCCCGGTTGAATCCATAGTAGCCTTAAAGCCGCCACAAATCAAGAGTACTTCACCCTGTAGAGAACGGGTCCGTGACCGGCAGACACAACGCTTCTAAAGATTCCAGCGTGAAGAATTTGAGGCTTCTTGCTACCAATGCCGCCCCTGTAAAAGATTCATGAGCAGTGTAATCATTGTAAATCACAGCCACGGGTAAACCAGCCCTATGAGCCGCTTGCATTCCCATCATCGCATCCTCGATGACGAGTGCATTGTGTGGCGCAACCCGTAATTGATGGAGGCATTGCTCATAGAGTGTCGAATCAGGCGAGGTTTTTGTACCTGACTCTTTGCCCAGAATTGGCACAAAGGCATCGGCACTACCCGGCAATCGCGCGTGCAACAATGCCCGTATCTGTGCTTCATGCGAGGTGGAAACAATCGCAAGACGCACCCCTCGTTCCTGCGCCTCCCGAATTAAGGAGGCCACCCCCGGACGCAGTGAAAGACGGGGCAAATAATTTTCAATGTACAATTTCTGTTTCAGTGACATAAAGGCATTCACTGCCTCTTCAATTTCATCAGCCGGAGGTGGTGCGGACAGGTTTGCCAACGCGAAGCGAAAGCGATTGCCGTTGCCCGGAATCGCCATCAATTCTTTGAAATCTTCCCATGTCCACTCAATCGGATACCCCAGCCGCCCCATCGCTTCATTGCTGGCAGGCAAATGTCCTTCTTTTTCGGTATCGGCAATCGTTCCATCTACATCAAAGATGAGCGCGTGGAGTGGCATGGTTTGGCAATACCTTAGTGCGGGGCAATATAGCCGTAGCCAATGGCATCTTTGAAGGCGGCGATGCTGGCGGCAATGGTTTTGGGCCCGCCAAAAATCGCGCTCCCTGCGACCAGTACATTCGCCCCGGCTTCCACCACTTCGGCGGCATTTCCCGGCTTGATTCCACCATCCACTTCCAAATCGGCGGTGGAGCCAATCGCATCCAACATCCGGCGTAGGCGACGAATTTTGGCAGTACTCCCCGGAATATAGGATTGTCCGCCAAATCCGGGGTTCACCGACATCACCAAAACCAAATCTACATCCGGTAAGATTTCTTCCAGCGTTGTTAGAGGCGTTGCAGGGTTTAATGTCACCCCTGCCTTAACTCCATGTTCGTGGATAGATTGCACCACCCGATGGAGATGGGGCGCGGCTTCTACATGAACTGTAATAATATCCGCTCCGGCTTTGGCAAAATCGGCAATATAACGATCGGGATTTTTGATCATCAAATGAACATCTAAAAGCGCACCGGT
>CBKYSX010000991.1:0-1785 GCA_966690745.1 uncultured Ardenticatenales bacterium | reverse complement strand
GCTGGGCAATGATTGGAATGATGTGCTTTTAGATGAAGTCGCGCAGAAATCGGGGGGGCGTTCTAATTTTATCGCCGAACCGAATGATGCCGTAACGGTGTTTGAAAGTACGTTACAACAATTGCAACGCACCTTTGCCCGCAATGCCCGCTTGAATCTGGAGTTGGGCGATGGCGTTTCGCTGATCCATGCCCATGAAGTCGCGCCCGGACTTCGGGCAATCCCGCGCAACGATAATGAACTGAATCTGGGTGGTCTGGCTATTGAACCAACCTTAAAACTCCTGCTGGAATTCGGGGTTAGTCTGCCCCCTCGCGATGTTTCTCTGCTCAGCCATTTATCCCTCCGTTATCAGTTGATGGAAGATGGCATGTATTACCGCACCGAACGGATGGCAGTGATGGATGTGCAGGATGCCCCCCCCGACCCACATCCCCCCGAATTTTACGAGGCGGCAAAACGGGTGGCGATGATTCGTTTGCAGGAACGGGCATGGGGCATGGCGGAAGAAGGTGATAAGGATAAAGCGGCGGAAGAATTAACGCGATTGGCAGACCGCTTTTTAGAAGTGGGAGCGGGCGACCTGGCGGATGCGACCAAAAAAGAAGCCGAGCAGATTCGCCAAACAGGAATGCTCTCGGATGCAGGACGCATGACCATTAAATATGGAACCCGAATGCTGGCATTGCCCGCCCCGATGCGACGCTAGATAGAGTTACACCCCTTTAGTATACTGTTGAATAGTCAACCGACGTTGTCCTATCCATCCGGTATACACCCTACAACAACTATACACTCTCAATGAAAGGTCGGTCATTACTTGTAAATTCATTGTAAAGGATGCATGATGGGAAAACGTTCTACAAACACCGCCTTCCAAGAGGAGGCAACCGGTATGAAAACTTGTCCCCGTTGTAGTACGCCACAGTTGGCAAATACTCTTTTTTGTGATGTTTGTGGGCAGGAAATGGATGCCCCGGTGGAAGTACGGATGCCGAGCCTTCGCTGTGAACTTCCCGATACCCACCAGGTGCTTCCTCTGCCACGCCGCACGGAAATGGTGCTCGGTCGCGCCGACCGGGATTCCGGCACCTTACCTGATGTGGATTTAGTGCCATACGGAGGGCGCGAAGGGGGGGTATCCCGCCAACATTGCCGCCTGCTCTACCAACATCCCCACTGGATGTTGGAAGATTTAGGAAGCATGAACGGCACCTTCCTCAATGGCAAACGGCTCAATCCCTATCGCCCCACGGTGGTACAAACCGGCGATGCGGTACGGTTGGGATTGCTTCGTATGATTTTCCGGGCAGATTAATCCACCCGTTGTTGGTGGTCGCCACGTATGAGGCGCGTGGCGCATAGTAATGAATGGGTCGCGGAAGGAAACGCCTATGCCTTACACGGTTATTGTTCACGTTACCAACGAAGATGCTTTTCTTGCCGAAATAGACGAATTGCCGAATGCCAATGACAATGTGTTGGTCGTCCGCAATGCGCGTAAAAAAGATGGGAAACCGTTACAACAATTTGATACGGAAACTATTATTGCCGCGTACCCGTGGACGCGCGTAACCTTTTTGGAAATCCTTGCCGAACGTGCCAGTCGTGACGAATTATACGAATTTTTCCGGGACGAATAGCGTACTTATCCAGCAAAAGCGGGAGGCAATCGCCTCCCGCTTTTTGCGTGTTCCGGCACACCCCGTACACTCTGCGCTCCGATTAGAATTTCATGGTGTATCGAAAATAGCGTCATGCATCCGGTTCCCCGCGCTAAAGCGA
>CBKYSX010000990.1:0-1787 GCA_966690745.1 uncultured Ardenticatenales bacterium | reverse complement strand
CTTTGCACTTCACTAACCAATCGGCAGAAATCTTACCTGCGATAATGGTAATAAGACACCTCGGTGAATCCCAATTGGCGGTAGAGCCGTTGGGCGGTGGTGTTCTGCCCCGTTACCTGTAGATAAGCAGTTTCCGCTCCATTTGCCTTGCCCCATGCCAGCATCCCATTTACCAATACTCTGCCATACCCCTTACCCCGCCATTCCTGCGCGATCACAATATCAAACAAACCAAACAACTCCCCGTTTAATACCCCCAAACCAACCCCTATCACTTGTCCGTCCATCTGTAGCGACGCATAAAGATGGGGGGTTGTGATTCGTGCCAGAATCGCCCGATGTCCGTCTGTATTCACCCGCTCGCTGTAACGGTCGTAAAAGGGTAACCATGCTTCCGCAGAAAGCGGAGAAAGATAGGGCGTAGCTACCCCTTCGCACGATGCACTCATCACCATCGTCGGGGAGGTATGGGCATAGACCCGCGCCTCTAAGAAGCGGTCCAACTCGCTATAATCTTCCAGTGTGGTGAGCCTGAACATAGGGGAAAGCCCCCGTTCGCGGTACAGTGCTTCGCAGAAAGTGACCTGCGCTTCAAAAGGGGGTGGTGCCGCGCCTTGCGGGGTGACGGAGTTGGCGCGACCGGTGTAGCCCGAATCTAACCGTATCACCCACCCCTGATTGATGAGGGTGTGCGCGGGAAGCCATGCTTCAAATGCCGCTTGTTCCAGCCGATAGCCAAACGCAGTATCAGGATTCATAGATATAGAAGGATGAGGGGGAAAATCATTTCCATTGGAAGTATGTTTCCCCTGTTTCCTGCTCAAAGTACATACTTTCCACAAGGAAATGCAATGAAAGACAAAATAGTGATGGTAACGGGCGCGACTGCCGGAATCGGCAAAGTCACCGCCCGCGAACTTGTACGCCAGGGGGCAGACGTTATCGTTGTCGGGCGAAGCCGTGAAAAATGCGAAACGATTACGAACGACATTCGCACCACAACGGGCAACCCGAATGTAAGTTTTATGGTGGCGGATTTATCCTCACAGAATGAGGTCCGCCGCCTTGCCGCCGATTTTCAGACACAGTATCAACGATTGGATGTATTGGTCAACAATGCAGGGGCAGTCTTTACGAAACGGTCAGAAAGTGCGGATGGGATTGAGATGACCTTAGCGCTGAATCATCTCAACTACTTTTTGCTTACCTATCTTTTATTGCCCGCCCTCCATGCCGCGCCCTCTGCCCGTATCGTCAATGTTGCTTCTGATGCCCACATGGGCGGCAACCTCAATTTTGACGATTTGGAATACAAACAACGCCGCTACAACGCCTTTGCCGCTTACTCGCAATCGAAACTCGCCAATATCATGTTCACCTATGAACTGGCATACCGATTACAGGGAACCACCGTCACCGCCAATGTCCTGCACCCCGGTTTTGTCTCCACCCGGTTTGGTGCCAATAACGGCGGAATCTTTACGTTTATTCCTGTGCTGGCAAGAATCATCGGGGTCAACGAAGATAAGGGCGCGGAAACCAGTATTTATCTGGCTTCCTCTCCTGATGTGGAAGGGGTATCGGGTGCATACTACTCCGAAGGGCGGCTTTCCAAATCCAAACAAATCAGTTATGACCGCGCTACCCAACAGCGATTATGGGAAGTGAGTGAACAGATGACAGGCATTATGGAACCCTTAACCACTTAAAACCCATACAACATCAATTAGATTAACTTAGAGTCTATCCGTAAATTAAAAACGGGTTTTCAAGTAACTCCTGCAAAG
>CBKYSX010000989.1:0-1789 GCA_966690745.1 uncultured Ardenticatenales bacterium | reverse complement strand
GAATGATGAATACTTCGCCACCATCGCCACAGGACCCCTTGATGTTGGCACGTATGGCTATACCGCCTACTGTACGGACGATGGGGGCGTATCAAAAAAATGGCGCGAAAATCCGGCGGGCAATAGCAATGGGGATGGCGGGGATGGGGTAATTTCGATTCTGCCCTTGCCCGCTAATGACCCCAGCCCAGCCCCTGCTGGGGGTGTCTTTGTCCACCTCTTCGAATGGAAATGGACCGATATTCAGAAGGAATGTCCTTATCTGGCGCAAAAGGGCTATACCGCCGTACAGGTCTCCCCACCGATGGAGCACGTTCTGCCCTCCGTGTCGCCCGTCTATCCGTGGTGGGTGCGCTATCAGGCAGTAGGGTACACCCTTGCCAACAGCCGTAGCGGAACGCTAACCGAGTTCCAAAACATGGTGGACGATTGCGCCGATGTAAATGTAGATATTTACGTGGATGCGATCATTAACCATATGTCGGGCATTGACCCCGATTCTGCCTCCGCCACAGGCACAAACGGCACGGTTTATCAGCATTACAACTATCCGGGGCTGTACGATGCAGGCGATTTCCATTATTGCGGCACAACGGGGACAGGGGCAGGGGCGCAACACAATATCAATACCTATGGCGTGCGCTATCAGGTGCAAAACTGTGAATTGTTGAACCTTGCCGATTTGAATACAGGCGACCCCGCCGTACAGGCAAGCATTCGCGGTTATCTGCAAAGTCTGCTCAATATGGGGATAAAGGGGTTCCGTATTGATGCCGCCAAGCACATCTTTGCCCACGATTTGGATGGAATTCTGAGCGGGCTTTCCCCGCAACCCTACATCTTCCAAGAGGTGATTGAAGGGGGCGGCGAACCCGTTAAGGCGTATGAATACGCCTATGTCGGCGATGTTACCGAGTTCAACTATAGCCAGACGCTGGGTTCAACCTTCAATTGCGGCACGATTGGCAATCTGAATACGATTATCGGTAACGGCTGGCTGAACAGTGCCTTTGCTCAGGTATTCGTAGACAACCACTACACCCAAAGGGGGCATGGCGCGGGTGGAGCCTGTATCGTAGACCACCGTTACGGGCAGGTTTACAACCTGGCTTCGATATTTATGCTGGCGCACCCTTACGGACACCCCAGCGTGATGTCCAGCTACTACTGGGACCAGGGTGGAAGCGGCGAGGACAACGAGGGTCCGCCCAGCACCACCCCGCCTTATGTATCCGGGTCGGGCGCGGTGACCCTGCCCGTCTATGACGGCACGGAAACACCGGGGGCGGCTCCTAATCGCTGTGACATCAACGGGAACGGACAAGGGGATGGCGACCATTGGGTCTGCGAACATCGCCGCACCCCGATTGCCAATATGGTCCTGTTCCGCAAGGTGACAGATGGCGAACCGCTTACCAACTGGTGGAGCAACGGCAACAATCGGATTGCCTTCGGGCGGGATGACAAGGGCTTTGTGGCAATCAACCGTGAAGGCTCTGCCTTTAGCCAGACCTTCCAGACCAATATGCCCGCAGGAACCTATTGCGATATTACCGAAGGGGAATTATTGCCGAACGGAACATGTACGGGTGGCACGATTACGGTAGAAGCCAACGGGGATATAAATCAATCAGTAGACGCGATGGATGCTTTTGCCATCCACATCGCCGCCCGCACCGATTGGGATTACGGCTCGCTTGCGCCGAGTTACGGGCTGGTCTATCACACCACCAATGCGCCGCGTTTGGGGTCGGTGTGGCGCAGTGATGATGGGGTATTACAGGGGAAT
>CBKYSX010000988.1:0-1789 GCA_966690745.1 uncultured Ardenticatenales bacterium | reverse complement strand
AAGGGCAACGGACGGCATGTTCTCGAATAAGACACCTTTCTTGTTCCCTCACCAGTGTGTAGCCTTTCTTCGTGAAATGCGCGACGAAGGACAATGGTCCACACTGGTAGACCGAGTAGCCGTACTCCCCGAAACCAGTGCTGACAGTCTTGCCTTTCAATTGATGATGATTCGTATCTGCGGCTGTATGCGCTGTACGACCTACAAAGCCAACCTCGGTTGTACCACCTGTTCCCAACGTGCCGTTCGCAATAGCAAATCCTCAACCAACGCTATGTTGCATTGGTTTACCAAAGCCCAGGAAGAAGTGCGCGTTTTCTTAGATACCCATCCTCAGGAAGAAACAACGAAAGAAGTAAGCAAAGCCGCATAGAGTGCAGGGAGTATTGAGTAGTGAGAAAACGACCTTGCTTTAATTCCCCTTCTCAATTATGGAGAGGGGGTTAGGGGGTGAGGTTGCCGTTTCTCAATACTCAATACCCAATACTCATTCCATTAGGATACGGTGACGCTATGCGTCACCGTATCTTTTTTTAGGGGCGGGGGTTTTTCTCATAAGCAAAGGTGCGCTTTCCCGCACCTTTGTTTGTACTTCGATAGAATCGGGCAATGCTGCTATAATCGCACCCTGATTTTTCCGTATTCTGTAGGGGCTTAGCCCATCCATAGGGCGACCGCAAGGGTAGCCCCTACAGGGTGCCTCATGTTTTCCATGACACACCATAAGGGAGTGAATCCATGCGAATCGCATTAGATGTAATGGGGGGGGATCACGCGCCGCAGGTCTGTATTGAAGGCGCGATTCTGGCGGCGAAAGAGATGCCCGGTGTCGAAATCGTACTGGTGGGTCCGCAGGATGTGATTGAACGTGAACTGACCAAACATGCCGCCGCCCCGAAATTTGAAATTGTTCACGCCAGTCAGGTCATCGAAATGACCGACAAACCTGCTACTGCCGTACGTCAGAAAAAAGACAGCTCCATGGTGGTGGGGATGAAACTGGTAAAAGAGAAAAAGGCAGATGGCTTTTTCTCAGCGGGGAATACGGGCGGGATGCTGGCGGCGGGGATTTTTACATTGGGGCGTATTAAGGGCATTGAACGCCCCGCGCTTTCGACCATTTTCCCTACCATGCGTGGGCATATCTTCCTGCTGGATATTGGCGCGAACGCCGATGTAAAACCGGAATACCTGCAACAATTTGCCCTGATGGGTTCGATTTATGCCGAACGGGTGATGCAACGCCCCAACCCCACCGTTGCGATTTTGTCCAACGGGGAAGAAGAGGGCAAGGGGAGCAGTACCGTGATTGAGGCGTATGATTTAATCAAACAGCTCCCGATCAATTTCAAAGGCAATGCCGAAGGGCGGGATGTGGGCAAAGGCACTTTTGATGTGATTGTGACCGATGGTTTCACGGGCAACATTGTCATCAAGACGGCTGAAGGGCTGTCGGAAATGACCAAACATTTGCTCCGCGAATCTTTTAAGGGCGATCCCCTTTCGATGGTGGCGGGGGCATTGTTCATGCCGTTGGGCTACAAACGCGTGAAAAAGGCAACCAGTGCCGATGAAATCGGCGGTGCGCCGTTGCTGGGTTTAAACGGAGTGGCATTGGTAGGGCACGGTTCGTCCAGTGCCTATGCCATTCGCAGTGGATTGATGACCACCAAGAAAAACATAGAAGCCGATATTGTCGGCGCAATTGAGCGTGGCTTGGCAGATTTTAACGCCAAACAAGAAGCCGCCGCGCCCGTTGTAACGGAATCATAATTTTTTTAGAGAGGAG
>CBKYSX010000987.1:0-1790 GCA_966690745.1 uncultured Ardenticatenales bacterium | reverse complement strand
CTATTGGTTTACCTACGGCTAAATGGGTACATCATTCCCCAACGCGCCATTCATTACAACATCCATAAAGACCATTTTATTCCTGACGCTCTGCGTGTCGTTCGCAAATCGCGGATTATTTCTCTGACCCCTTCGCTTTTTAATTATCTGACAGAACACTGGGGTGATACCCTCACCCCTCTTTATCTCACATTCGACAACTTACAAGCCATTGATCGTTTTGCGTACACAACGACAGGCGAAATTGCCCACGATGGAATTATTGCGGTACAGGTTCCTTTTGAACAGCCACCAACCGCTACTCATTCTGAATTTCGCACCATTATCGAAAAGGCATCCACCCTTTATCTTTTTGCACGTCATTCTGCTGTGATACCAACCAACCTACCCCCAACGGTTACGGTGGTTCCTTTACAACCGGATGGCAGTTGGGCGGACGAGTGGTTTGTCGTGGCATATACCCCGGAGTTAACCTTTGTGCTGTGTGCGCGAAGTGTGTTGCGCTCCACCTCTAAAAAGTCTACATCCCATTACGCGTTATTACGCACTGTGGATCCCGAAATCGTCAAAGGCGCACTCGCTTATATTCAAGCCCTCGCGGTTGAATTTGGTGAAACAGTGCCGCGCCTACCCTTGCCCTCCTATATTCTCTCTCTGAAACAGATAGAAAAGTTCTATCAGGGTATCACCGCAACCCTTACCAATCCCAAAGGCACGTATCCTCAACTCGGGCTGATTACCGCCGATTACTACTATTCCATTGAAATTACCCCTGACGGACGAACGGACGGTTTACGTGGGTATGGACGGTTAGTAGAAAAACTCGGCTATACCAACGAAACCAGTGCGCGCCCCCGATGGCGCGAGATTGTCCATCCGGAAGACATCAACAATCTCGTAGCACATTTCAATCGTTTGGTGAGCGGGCATGAAGATGTATGTGAAGGGCGATTACTGGGTGCGGATGGAGCATATATATGGGTGATGAATTATGCCGTACCGGAATGGAATGAATCATTAGGTCGGGTAGTTCGGATACATGGCGCAATCCGTGATATTACCTCGATGAAATACACCGAAGCCCGACTTCGCGCCAGTGAGCGGCGTTTTGCGGCACTGTTTGAACACGCACCCGTGATGGCAGTGACCACGGAGTATCAAGAGGACAGTTTATATGTTACTGCATGTAATCAGGTGTTTCTGAATACGCTGGGGTATCGCGCCACGGAGGTTATCGGACAACCCTTAACCAATTTCTATACCGACGATTCGCAAAAACGATTAAACAATTGGATTCAACATAGCTTCATCGCCGGAAATGAATTTTTAATAGGCGAACGTGAATTAATCACCAAAGATGGCAGAATTATCACCACCTTGCTTCATGCCGTTGGTTTACCTGCCGAAGCGGGTAGCCCTCCCGGTACTCATGCACTTTACGTTGATATCACAGAACGCAAGCAGTTTGAAGCCCAATTGCAACAGACCAATTTAGAACTGGAAAAACGGGTTGTCGAACGTACTGCGAGTATGGAAATTGCCAATAGGGTGCTGAATCTAAAACTCAATGAGTTAGAGCAAGCACAGGCAGTCATTCGGGAAAGCCAGGAACGATTAGAAGATTTTTACGATACCACCACTGACCTTGTGCAAGTGACGGACAGCACCGGGAAAATCTTGTATGTCAATCAAGCCTGGCGCAAGATGTTGGGCTATGAATTGGAAGATATAGAACAACTGAATGCACAGAATCTATTCCATCTTGAAGACATACAAAGGATTGACCACAC
>CBKYSX010000986.1:0-1791 GCA_966690745.1 uncultured Ardenticatenales bacterium | reverse complement strand
TACCGGCATGAGGTTTCAACCTCATAGAACAGGAGCATTTGATGAACGCAAAGGAATGGGACGAGAAATTAACCCTGGATCCTGCCGCCGAATGGCAACCCTATCCGCAGGGCGAGGGGTACACCGTTGTGGGAAGGTTGATGGTATCCCGCGAATTGTATGGTCCGGCAGAGGGGACGCGCCGCCGCTTGTTGGTCTATTTGCCGCCGTCATATGACCATTCCGACCGCCATTACCCTGTGTTATATATGCACGATGGACAGAATTTGTTCGATGAAGGGGTGAGTTACTCCGGGGAGTGGCAGGTGGATGAAACGATGGAAGCCTTGAGTCGCGAGGGGATTGAGGCGATTGTGGTGGGGGTTGCCAACGCGGGCGCCGGGCGAGGGGTGGATTATTCAGCGCACCGCCATAGTAAGTATGGCGGCGGCGGCGGGGCTGATGCCTATATTGCTTTTATGCTGAATACCATCAAGCCCATGATTGACGGAACATTCCGTACCCGCCCCGCAAGGGAATACACCGGCTTACTCGGCTCTTCAATGGGCGGCTCGATTAGCCTCTACGGATTGTTTACCCGCCCGGATGCCTTTGGCTTTGCGGGAGTGATGAGTCCGGCGTTTTGGTGGAGCGAGGGCACCTTCACGCTCTTTGTTCAATCCACTCCGTTTGTCGGCGGACGGATTTATATGGATGTGGGGGATAATGAGAATCCTGAAATTCCGGGGCGCAAAGAAGCCTATTTGAATGATGCCATCGCGATGGATGCGCTTTTGCGCGAGAAAGGGTATACGGAGGAAACGTTGCGATTTGTGGTGGAGGAAGGCGGGGCGCACCATGAATCAGCCTGGGCAAGACGGTTACCCGATGCCCTGCGCTTTCTATTGGGTCCGCTGATGGAGGAGTAAAGAGATCGGAAAGCGGAGCGCAACGGAAACGACAAAGACGGCAGAAACGCAGAAGGCATGTGCCCTCTGCGCCTTTGCTTCCTTGCGTCCCTACGTTACGCCGTTTAAGTCAGTGCGATGTGCAACGCTTCCACCAGTGTTTTCACCGGGATGGTTTCGATGCCTTCAACTTTGACGGGGCGGCGGGTGTGGCGCGGGATAATACAGTGGGTGAATCCTAATTTTGCGGCTTCGTAGAGCCGCTTTTCGATCTGGGAAATGGAGCGCAATTCGCCCCCCAAGCCGACTTCCCCTACCAATGTGGTGGTGCGCGGCACGGCTTTTTCGCGGAAGGAGGAGGCGATGGCGGCGGCGATGGCGAGGTCGGCGGCGGGTTCGGTAATTTTTAAACCCCCGACGATATTTACAAAGACATCCTGCGTATGGAGCGGCAGACCTAACCGCTTGCCCAACACCGCTAACAGAAGGTGCAGACGGTTCATATCTACCCCGTTGGCGGTACGGCGTGGCTGGGCGAAGGTACTGGTGGTGACGAGCGATTGGATTTCAACCAGAATCGGGCGCGTTCCTTCCATCGTCACCGCCACCGCCGAACCGGTGGCTCCGGTGGCATGTTCTGAAAGGAAGGCTTCGCTGGGGTTGGCGACTTCGATTAAACCGTTTTCTTCCATTTCAAAAACCCCGACTTCGTTGGTCGGACCAAAACGGTTTTTCTGGGCGCGGAGCAGACGGAAAGAGTTGTACCGTTCCCCTTCCAGATACAACACCGTATCCACGATATGTTCCAATACGCGGGGACCCGCAATGTTGCCCTCTTTGGTGACATGACCGACAAGGAACGTGGGAATGTTCTCCCCTTTTGCCAGTTGCATCAGCCGCGCCG
>CBKYSX010000985.1:0-1799 GCA_966690745.1 uncultured Ardenticatenales bacterium | reverse complement strand
GCTCCCATGTGAGGTCGGTTTGCCACATCCGTTCACAATCTGCCAGAACATTATTAAGGATAGTGGGCGTATGGGGAAGCAGTGGCAACCGTTGTTCTGTATAGGTGGTCATCCCATGAAGAAAGAGCATCCGGAGATGGTCGCGTCGGGGGATCGTCCATTCCTCATAGAGGGCATCCGGCAAATAGTCCCCTTCGTATAGTGATACTGCCTTATCCAACTCCCCGTTTACAAGACCTTGCTCAAACTCATCCACATCACAATATACATCTGCCGTCGGGCGCAGACGATAGGTAGTTCCATCCCGCTCAATAAAAGCGGAAGGCGCAGAGGCGGGGCGGTTCGGTTCCAATGCATTCATTAACGCATTGAGAGCCACTTTGAAATCTTGTGTGGCGGCAGTAGGAGAGCGTTCCGCCCAGAGCCGTTCCATAATTTCTTCCCGATGAAGCCATCGTCCCCGTTCTGTTAGCAACAATTGAAAAAGATGCCGGGCATTATCCCGCCGCCAGTCGCGGGGGTCTAACAATTCATCACCCCGCCAGACTTCAAATCGCCCCAGCGTTATCACACGTAATTGATAGCCGGGGTGGTATTCCACTTCCGCCAACCTTAAAGGAGTCAAAAGACGATGGACATACCCTTGCCATCGGGGATTGGAACGTACTGCTAACAGTAGCGGTACAACATGGCGGGGTTGTGCGGTTCCCAATAGGGTCGGGGTCGTTAAAAGAAAGTCATACCCTTCACTTTCACACAGGGTTAAGAGGGCTTCTGTTTGAGTACGAGCATGGTCGGGTTGCTGACAGGCATGGTAGGACAATGCCAACCACAGGCGCGTCGCCGCCTGCCCGAACTTATCGCCACAATCACGGAAGGTTGCCAGCACACGGGACAATACCGGTTCGGCTAATTCATGCCGGTTTGCTAAAACATAACCCGCCCCCAAGGCTATTTCTCCCAATGCCACCACCCAGCTATCCCCCGCCCACGCCCCAACCTCGGCGGCTTCGGCGGCACAACGTTCGGCGGCGGCGAGGTCGCCCATCAAGCCATAGGCGCGAATCAGCCCCCATAACGCTTCCAAACGGGTGCGACGCACCGCCAAATCATCCCCCCGGGCAATCGCGGCTTGATATTGCCCGATAGCATCCCGATAGCGAAACCCTTCTGTGCCCTGCGTCAACTGTAAAGCATGACCCAACCGCATAAACCCTACCACCGTAACAAAGGGGCTATCCAACTGTTTCCCTAATTCAATTCCTTCTAAGGCAAGTGCTTGTGCCTGTATCCTGTCCCCCATAAAAGCACAAATTAATGCCAACAAGAGCACGCTTTCACGATGGGCGCGGGGCTGATGGGCATGTCCGGCGGTACGTTCCCGCTCCACCCATTGCTCCAAAATACGCCGTGCTTCTGCCAATCGTCCTGTACGAAGTTTCACCCTCACACTCAACACATCTTCACCGGGTCCGGAATCGCGTAGGGTACGGGCATGGGTGCGGAGCTGTTCGGCTTCATCCGGTTTCCCCATATTGAGTTTGTTTTCTGCCAACAATTCCATCACCCGTACCTGCGCTTCCCGATCTGAAATACCATCCGTAATCCGAAGGGTTTCTTCTAACAGGGCTTCGGCACGGGCAGGGCGCACTGTATCTAAATAAACCAACGCCTGTCCGCGCAAGGTTCGCGCAAGGTTGCCAATATCGCCGGTGGTTCGGGCGCGTTGTTCGGCTTGCCCATACCACGCCAGCGCGTCCTCAAAGCGGGAACGCAAGCGGGCAAGGTCGCCATGTAAT
>CBKYSX010000984.1:0-1807 GCA_966690745.1 uncultured Ardenticatenales bacterium | reverse complement strand
TGGGAACATTGGCAGAGGCAGGGGTGGAAACAGTGGTATTAAAAGGGATGGCGTTTGCCCATACCATCTACCCCGCTCCCCATTTGCGCCCGAAAAGCGACATAGATTTGTGGGTTGCCCGCGCCGATATTCCGCTTTCCATTGAACGGTTACAAGCGCAGGGCTTCCGGTTGGCGGATACTATTTCACTTGAATCGGTGAAACAGTGGGAGGAAGGCGAAATCGCCCTTACCTATGGCGAGAACCATGCCTATCGGGTGGAGCTCCAATTTCCGCCCATGCGCGGCTTGTGGGCACGTTCCTGTGCCACAATAGACCCTACCACTTTATGGGAACGGGCGACACCGATCACGATTGAAGGGCAACCCTCCCGCTGTTTAAGCAGTGCTGATGCCCTGATTCATGTTGCGTTTCATCAAGCCATCAACCATCAATTCACCTATCCTTGCTGGCTTCGGAGTTTGCTGGATGTGCATTTGCTGGTAACGGAAGGTGCACCGGACTGGGCTATTTTGGTAGAAAGTGCCAAGGCATGGCGATTACAAACGGTAACATGGACGGTGCTGTCGCTGGCACATACATTGTTGGGAACCCCGATTCCTGATGAGGTATTGGCAACACTTGCACCCCATCCTGTGCGTCAAGCCCTCATTCGCCGCCTTGACCTGGAACGGGCGATTTTAGAAGCGCACCCCGCCGACTACCGCTTGCGCCGCTATATGGTACAACTCGCCCTTACTGACAATCCGCTTGATAGCGCACGATTGATGGGTCGCGCTATTTTCCCTGAAAGTCAATGGCTCCGGGCACGGTATCCCGACCAACAGAAAAATACCCTCCCGCTTCATCATTGGCGGCGATTGGTGATGAGCGACAAAGGGTAAGAAGCCAGCCAAAATTCTCAAGAAAAAGACCATCGCGATTGGTATTGCGGTGGTCTTTTTCGTTCCCCAACAGAAATACAAAAGGGGGAAGGCAAAAGATAACAGTAAAGTTGCGGATGGAGGGTAGCACATCCCCGTGCTACCTAAAACGGGATAGCAGACCGGGTAGCGCGGGGACGCGCCACCCCCCAAATCAACTGACAACCTCTTGACACCCCTCTTTTTTCTGACTATTATACCTAATGAATACTCATTCATCATACTGAACAACTGTTCACCACCGTATGCCTCAACTGCCCGACTCGATTCAAGAACAACTTGCCGCCGCCCGCCGCGCCCAAATTCTGGAGGCGGCGACCAAAGTTTTCGCGCTTAAAGGGTTTCACCGCGCCACGATTAAAGAGATAGCGCGGGAAGCCGGAGTTGCCGATGGAACCATCTACCTCTATTTCGAGAACAAAAACGCTTTAATGCTCGCCCTGCTTCATGAAATGAATGAGTCGGAAGTGCGCGATTTGCATTTTGCTCAATCGGAAGGGATGGAGATGGGGGATTTTATCCGGATGTACCTGCGCCACAGGGCGGAGGAATTACGCCGTGACCCTCCTGATTTATTCCGCGTCGTGCTGTCGGAATTATTGATTAATGAGGAACTACGGGACCTTTACTTCAACAATGTCACCGCGCCCACGATGGAGGTGGGGGTCAAATATTTTGAACAGTGGATGGCGCAGGGATTGATTGCCAAACGGGACCCCTATCTCACCACCGCTACTGTTGCCGCCCTTTTTCTGGGAATGCTCCTGATGCAAGAATTGGGGGATGAGGAGTTGACCCGCCGTGCTGACGAATTGCCGGACTTTATCACCGATTTTGTGATGAATGGCTTGCGAAAGGAGCCACCCCATGACCACCCAAACGAT
>CBKYSX010000983.1:0-1815 GCA_966690745.1 uncultured Ardenticatenales bacterium | reverse complement strand
GCAACCAAATACGGGACTCTGCGAAACAAGCGTACTTGGCAAGGGGGGTTCCGTATTCCATAGCCCTGCCCTTCCAGGGCAGGGAACCCAGTGTGTCACGGTAGTCTTTGATTACCTTCCATCAACCCCATGCCAAAGGAGTTGGACATGGCTGAACACAAATCACTCGCCGCGAAAATGGCGGCAATCATGGGCGATGTACCCACCATGATCAAGAACGGGCAAAATATCCCGCAAAAATATATGTACGTGACTGCCGAAGATGTAAAAGCGGCGATTCGTCCTTTACTGAAGAAGCACAAGGTTGCCGTGTTTAGCAGTATGGTGGATGTCCAGCGCGATACCGCTATCAACCGCAACAATACAACCGTTGTCACGGTGCTGGCGAAAATGCGTTTTACCCTGGTGTGTGGGGAAACCGGCGAAACGATGGAATGTGAATGGTACGGGGAAGCCAACGATTATGCCGACAAAGCCGTGAACAAAGCGGCAACGGCGGCGGAGAAGTATTGGCTCATCAACACCTTCCTGCTCTCGACCTCTGAACCGGACGCAGACGAAGACACAATCGAAAGTGCCGCCAACGCCCCCATGACCGCCGAGCAATACACTGCCATCAGCACCCTCGGCAAAAATCTGTACCGCAACGAATGGACTTCCGTAGCAAAAGAATTGGTGAATCAATTCAGCAACCATCGCACCTTCAAAGCCACTGAAATGACGCAAAAGGAAGCGGCGGCACTTCAAACCCATCTGGAAACAGACCACCACACTATCGCCCTCCCTCACACAAACGGAACTTTAAAAAACCGTTCCGATTTGTCCTGAGCATTCTGTAGGGGCAGGAATCTGCCCCTACAGAATTAGTTCCCCTTTATATTTCCGCCTCCTGCAATTTTGAGTACAGTCCATAGTTCTATCCAGGACCCTACTCTTTTAGGAGCGCAGATGAATCTGCAACGTTTTCCCCGCTATCCCTTAACCTTCGGACAAACGCCGATTCAACCCATGAAACGGTTGAGTGACCATCTCGGCGGCAAAGTGGAAATTTACACCAAGCGTGAGGATTGTAATAGTGGACTTGCGTTTGGGGGCAATAAAATTCGCAAATTGGAATATATCATTCCTGAAGCACTGGCACAGGGGTGCGATACTCTGGTGACGATTGGGGGCATCCAGAGCAATCATACCCGCCAGGTCGCGGCGGTGGCGGCGCATTTGGGGCTGAAATGTGTCACAGTGCAGGAAAACTGGGTGAATTGGTTTGATAGCACCTATGACCGCGTGGGCAATATCATGCTCTCGCGCATTATGGGCGCGGATGTGCGACTGGTAGATGAAGGGTTTGGGATTGAGTTTAAGGCAAGTTGGGAACAGGCATTGGAAGATGTCCGCTCTGCCGGAGGCAAGCCTTATGCCATCCCCGCCGGAGCCTCCGATCATCCTCTGGGGGGCTTGGGGTTTGTGGGTTTTGCGGAAGAGGTACGGGCGCAGGAGCAGGAATTGGGCTTTCAATTTGACTACATTATTGTCTGTTCCGTGACGGGGAGCACGCAGGCGGGGATGGTGGTAGGCTTTGCGGCGGATGGACGTGCAGAACGGGTGATAGGGATTGATGCCTCTGCCAAACCCGATGAAACTCACGCTCAGATTTTGCGAATTGCCCAACGCACGGCGGAGATGGTGGAGTTGGGTCGCCCGCTGGTGGCGGCGGATGTGGTGCTGGATACACGTTACGCCTACCCCGAATACGGGTTGCCCTCTCAAGAAACCTTAGAGGCAATTCGCTTGTGCGGACGATTGGAAGGGGTATTA
>CBKYSX010000982.1:0-1823 GCA_966690745.1 uncultured Ardenticatenales bacterium | reverse complement strand
GTGGTCGGGTCGCCAACCATTAAATTTCATAAACGACACGGATGTTGACGTTGCCGTTTATGCACTACGAGCTATGCAATCCCGGTCTGAAGCCGCACGCAGATACTTGTGAATCATGTCCCGGTCTTCGACCAATGCCGCCATTGCCCCGGCGTGGACGCTTTTGCCATCTTCGATAATGACATAACGATCTGCCAACGAACGGGCGACATGAAAGTTTTGTTCTACTAACAGGACGGTGGCATTTTCGGCAAGACGGCGAATTGCCTCCATCATCTGCTCAATAATCACGGGAGCCAACCCTTCGCTGGGTTCATCAATCAATAACAGGCGATTATCGGGCACAAGGGCGCGGGCAACCGCCAACATCTGCTGTTGCCCCCCGGATAGTTGCCCTCCTGCCCAGCCATAGAGCCGTTTCAAATCGGGAAAGATATCAAAAATCCACTCCGCCTTGCGCTCTAATTCCCCGTTGTTCCGTTCCGCCACTTTCAAGTTCTCCCCGACCGTCAGTTGCTTAAAGATGGCGCGGTAATCGGGAACCCAGCCGATGCCCAGCCGCGCAATATCAAAGGGGCGTTTGCCTTTGAGCGATTGTCCGTCAAAGGTGATGGCTCCCTGTGCGGGCGGAGTCAAGCCCATGATGCTCCGCAGGGTGGTGGTTTTGCCCGCGCCATTGCGCCCCAACAACACGGTAATGCTGTTGGCGGGAACTTCCACCGTCACCCCTTGCAGGATGTGGAATTGACCGATATAGGTTTGGATGGAGTCAACGGTTAGGAGTGCCATACCAATCGAGAAAAGAGAAAGGGGAAACGAGAAAATGTAGTCTGTGCTGTTCTTCCCGTTTCTCATTTCTCATTTGTTACCAGCCTAATGAGCCTAAGTACGCCTTTTGCACTTCCGGATTTTCGGCAATCTCGGTGGGGGTGCCTTCCGCCAGCAGTTCGCCATAGTGCATCACGGAAATTTTATCGGAAAGGGACATGACAATGTGCATATTGTGTTCTACCAACAGCACGGTTTTGTTGCCTTCCTGTTGCACCCGCCGCACCAGTTCCATAAAGTCGGGCACGAGTTCTGCCGCCAGCCCTGCGGTGGGTTCATCCAAAAGCCAGATGTCCAGCGATTGGGCGATGAGCATGGCAAGTTCCAGCCGCCGTTTGTCCCCATGTGCCAGTGCGAGGGCAGGGGTTTGTGCCACAGCCAGCAACCCGGTTTGTTCCAGCGCATGGGTGGCGCGGTTGTCGTAATGACGGAAGGCGGCGGCGGTTTGCCACCACTTAAAATTGTCTTTGCCCACCGCCTGCGCCGCCAATCGCACATTTTCCCGCACGGTTTGGGTGGGGAAAATGTTGGTGATTTGGAAGGAACGCCCCATGCCCAGATGTGCCGTGCGGTGCAGGGGTTCGCGGGTAATATCCCGTCCGCGGAGCAGGATTTGCCCGCGCGTGGGTTTCAACACGCCACTGATTAGATTAAAGAGCGTGGTTTTGCCCGCGCCGTTCGGTCCGATAATCGAGTGCAGATGTCCCTGCTCCACCGACAGGCTGACCCCTTCAACGGCTTTTAAGCCCCCGAAGTGGCGGGAGAGGTCGTGGGTGGTGAGAATTGCCATAGAAGTGAACAGTGGTTAGTGAATAGTGATAAGTGAAAAGTGAACGAAAGTGACGACAGCAACGACAGTGGACGGCAGAAACGATTGAGTGGCTACAGCGTCCGCGCTTTGCAGGCACGTCGTAGCACGGCACTAATGGAGATTAAGAATAAAAAGCCGTAACCGCACCCACCCCGCCCTAAAGGGACGGGGCTAATAAACACAC
>CBKYSX010000981.1:0-1829 GCA_966690745.1 uncultured Ardenticatenales bacterium | reverse complement strand
CACCCTTATAATCAAGCGTATGGACAAACTACTCATCAATGGATTGGATATTTGGGCGCGAATCGGGGTAACAGCCGCCGAACGCGAGGTGGGGCAATGGCTGGTCGCCACGATTGAGGTGGGCTTTGACCTTTCCCCCGCCGGACGGAGCGACGACCTGAACGATACGCTTTCTTATGCCGACATTGCCCAAACCATCCATGAGGTGGGGAGCACCACGACCTGTAATCTGCTGGAATATATGGCGGAGCAAATGGTTGAGGCGGTTTTGTCCGGGTTCCCCGGTGCGGCATGGGTTCGTCTGCAATTGGTGAAACGCCCCCCGCCTGTCGGGCTGACGATGCAAAGCGCGGGCGTTGAAATTTACCGCGAACGATGAAACAGGTGATTCTCGCCCCGGTAGGACGCGCCGAGCCTCATGATGTGCAGGGGTGGCTGGAACAGGGCGGTGGGATGGGTTTACAAATCGCGTGGCAGATGCCCCCTGCTCAGCTACGCACCAGGCTCACTCAGATTCAACGGCGGGATGGATTGGGGATGGTAAAGACAACCGTTGCTCCTGCCGCCGTTACGGTACAATTGCCTAATCCTGTACACCGGTTTCTCGCCACGGAAATGCCCGCGTTCGTGATAGAAGGAGCATTGATTTGGGCGCGAGCGTGCGAACAGAACCGTGTGACCATTCATATCGGGCAAAATGCAGAAATCGGGGCGTTATGGCGTGAGGTGTTGTCCGAGATGATGAGCCTTGGAATCACCGGGCATAGAGGGTGGACGGCAACGGAAATTGACCTGGCACTGCCCGCCGAAACTATTGCGAATCAAAAACAGCCCCTCGCACCCGATGCCCTGACCGCCCGATTATTGCCTATCGTCCTATGGGAACGCGCAGATCCCCCTGTTACACTGCTCCATACAACGGGGATATTCAGCCCCAATACGCTCTTTGAAATTCCGCTGGGTCTAAGCTTGCGCGAATTTGCTTTCCAGTGGGCAGGGGGTATTCCCGCCGATGCAAGATTGTCGCTGGGGGGACGGCTATTAAGACGGAATCAATGGGATTTGCCACTTACCTATGAACAATGGAAAACCGCATTGGGATCAGGGGTACTGGAAGGTCAATATTGGAACCGGAACAAGTTATCAAAGAAAAACAACGGCTGATTTTCCTGTTAGAAGGGGAACGGCGTAAGACGATTGAGGTGCTACGGGGAATCAATCCTTATCAGGTCGTCAATCCCGATAGTGGCTGGCGGGTCATTGACTTAATCGGGCATCTGGCGGCATGGGAGCGGGAAGTATTAGCGGCAGTGCAAGCCTTCCATGAGGGGCACAGTTACAGCATTCCCGATTTTGAAGTAGACGCTTACAATCAAGCGCAATACGAACGTCGGCGCACCTTAGACCCTGCCCAGATCCGCATGGATTGGGGCATGGTGCGGCGCGATGTGCAAGATGTGATTCACGATTTGCACGAGCATTGTTTCACCACTGAGATGTGCTACCCTTCGGGGCGGCACGGCATGGTCATCCCCCTGATTGAAGAATTGGCAGAACACGAAGCCGAACACCGTCAAGAAATAGAGAAGAGAGTGGAGAGCGGAGAGTAATCTCTCCCTTCTCCACTCTCTTCTCTCCGCTCTCCTCATGATTCGCAAACCGCTCCGTCGTCCACTCCTCGCCCGTCTGCGGGATTATTTTGGACGTGTGCGGGGAAACCCTGCCGATGCCCCCGTTGTCGAACGTCCGGTACGTTTACTGCCGGAGCGAATTCAGGTGTGGGAAGAATATCGCTATTCCTTTACCGCAGGACCCAACCCTGAATACCG
>CBKYSX010000980.1:0-1832 GCA_966690745.1 uncultured Ardenticatenales bacterium | reverse complement strand
CCTTGTGTATCGAATCCAACGACCCCGATGAGGAACTCGTCACCGTGCCCGTCACATTGAACGTTGGTCCGCCCACCGCGATTGACCTCAGCACCTTCTCCGCGCCGGTCTCCGGGATCAACCCCGCCGACCTCGCCGCGACGGGGCTGTTGCTCCTTGCGGGCGCGGCTCTCATCCTCCGCCGTAAATAAGTCTTACCCTGTCTAACCCAAAAGGGAGTGTCCGACTTTCGGACACTCCTTTTTTATTTCACACAGGTTCAATACCCCGTCTCGTAAAATGAACATTAAGAATTAAATCCCGTATCCTGTAGGGGTGTACCCTTGTGGTCGCCCGTCATTGCCCATACGGAGGTGGGCGGGCACAAGGCACCGCCCCTACAGATGGCTTCCATAACAATACGGTAATGGAAAAGAGAAAAAACCCGGTTTCGCCTCCTATAACCATTTCCTTCTTATTCGTGAGATAGAGGATTCAAATAAACGCATCATCGGTTGGGTTTGGGAGATAACTTTCGCAAGGGGAATTGGCTGGCTTTCGGGCGTGGTTGTCGGGCGCAGGGTTGGCTATAGTAGAAGGTATGGAGCGATGAAATTCCTTCAATTTCGGCTACCACACCTTCTCTTTCTACGAAAGGATTTCCCACAATGGCAGGCATTGACACCATCTACACCCGTGAACTCCACAAAGAATTGGGCATGTACGCCGCATGGACCCCCGACACCACCTTTAGATTAGGGGATTACGGCGAATTGGATGGCAGGGTTTTTAAACGGCTCGGCAATATTACCGATGATTTCAACATCGCCATCCAGAGCGAACAATTTGATGATAAAGAAGTCAGCCATACCTCCGAAGGGGCAGTCGCCGTGAAGGTTGAAGCGGAAGTGGATTCGCAGGGGCGGGTGAACGGGAATGCTAAATTGAATGTGGATTTTGATAAATCCGATGCTCTCTTTTTTCAAGCAGTGGGGGTACGAACCCAACGGATTAAGAATATGAAACAGGTCGGGGATGCCTTGATTGCCGTCTATAAACGGCGTGGGCGGGAATGGCGGCTGAATATGGCAGTAGTTACGGAATTGCGCCGCGCCGATAATGTGGTGGCATTGATTAGCAAAAAACGCAATGTCGGGGTAGGGTTACGGGGCAAAGTAAAGGCGGGCAAAGAACAAAACCCGACCACAATTGACCTGCGCGACTTAAGCGTAACGGTGCAAAATTCTGATGTCAGCACCTTTACCGATAACAACGGTGCGACCCCGTTGTTTACCCTCCATCAGGTGCGGGACCCGTTGACCAGTAAGCCGATTTTTGATACACAACCTTAGAATTAAAGGCGTGGGGCAATTCTATTTTTTTGCGGGTAATGACAAGCGAGATTGATAGAAGGGAGTATTGCGTAGTACGTATTTCGTCAAAGTCGTTTACGCAGTACGCACTACGGACCAGACGCTATCTTTTTTGCCAATACACCCACGCGATAGAATTGCCCCACCCGTTACGATAGCCCCCACCGCGCCGCCTGTTCGGGCGGCAATGGGGGTGAGTAAATAAATCCTTGTGCGGTTTTACATCCCAATTCGCGCAGAACATTCACCTGCGCAATCCGCTCTACCCCCTCGGCGATAATCTCAACATTCAACGCAATTGCCAATTCGATAACCTTCTGCACAATCACACGGCTTTCAATGTTGTAATCAATATCCACAATCAGGGAACGATCCAATTTTAGGACATCTATCGGGAAAAGGCGCAGATAACTCAACGACGAGTAACCCGTGCCAAAATCATCCACTGCGAGCCGTACCCCCAATTGTTTCAGCGCGGCA
>CBKYSX010000979.1:0-1838 GCA_966690745.1 uncultured Ardenticatenales bacterium | reverse complement strand
CCGCCGTACCCCTGACAAATCTATATTCATTTGCCGGTCGTTGTAGGCACGTTGATAGATCATGCCTACCGGTTCTTTGCCAACAAGTGCGAAAAGAATGCCCCCGTGTGGCACTTTCGGATTGCGGAAGGTCTGCTCACAAAATATCTCAAAGGCGGGCATGGAGTAAGGGACGGGGGAGGGAATATCTTGCACCAGCTCGGTTGCCAGTTCATAAATCGCCCGTTCAATCGCAGGGTCGTCTTTTAAGTCGGCATAGGAACGTATTTTAATTCCCTGCTCTGTCAATCGCTGGGTCAGGTGGGCAAAGGCGGCGGGGTCAAATGTGGTGAGGTCTAAAGCAGATTCAAAGACCCGTTGTTCTTCTTGAAATCCCCGATGGTGGGAGAAGGCTAAGGCAGAAGGAGAATCTTCTTGCACCACTGTGCGAATCGTCTGAATGCCCTGAGCGGCGATAGAGTCTTCCAGCGTACTGTACAAGGTTCCCCCGATGCCCCGTTCCCGATGCTCAGGATGAACAAGCACCCGTGCATGAACGCCGGATGGGTCATACATATGAGCTATTTGCTCATAAAACCCGAACCCGACCAGGCAATGCTCGCCCTCCGCCACCCAACGTTCCATTTTACAATAGTCGGGTCGTCGTGCGTCGCTTTCGCGCAGAGTGGCGGCGGTGGCGGGTATCGGCGATGCGTTGCTGTTAATCAGATCGGCTATCTCTAAATAATCATCGGGGGTGGCGGGGCGAATAATCCTATCGCTCATAGGGAACTCCATATGCTTCTACGGAAGCAGGGTAGGGGTGAAGCCTTAAAGATATTAAAGGCTTCTTACGAAATATTGAACTTAATTCAGACGATAACTGATATTTTTGAATTTGTCAATACAACACTTTAATTATATTTTGATTGACATTGATATTGGCTATATTGAAGCAGTATCTCTTTAATTTTTCTAAAAGCCACTTTGATATTTTGCGAATAAAACCAAAAGAGGAGCGGGACTTGTACAAGTCCCGCTCCTCTTCCATTGTTAACAACTGTAACGGTACTTCACACCCCTTTAATTGGGTGTCAGCCCCTTCTTTACCATCACCAACGCCGGACGCGGTACGAATCCCAATCGCCAATTGAGTGCGAGAATGGCGGGGTTATCAGGGTCATTCGTGGTAAACAGGGTTTTCGCGCCGGTATGATACGCGTAGGTGGCTCCCGCCACTTTAAGCGCGAACGCAATCCCCTTGCCGCGATAGTCCTGTCGCACCCCGGTGTAATCCACATTGATATGTTCATCATTAACCTGATGATGGGTTGTTATTCCCACAAGCTCGCGCCCCGCCACTGCCAGAATAATGCCGTCATGCGGAATCTTAGGATGGTTCAGCACATTGGCGCGGTACTCTTCAAACGGCGGGGGTGTAAAGGGCATCGGTAACGGCACATCTACCTCCGTTCCCATCTGCAAATCGTAGACCGCCCGTTCCAAAGCAGGGTCCCCTTCCAACATCGTATAGGTGCGAATTTCGATGCCCTTTTCCGCAAGGTGGGGAATTACGGTTGTAAATGCAGTCGGGTCAAAGGTGGTCAGGTCGAGGGCAGATTCAATCCGCCGACTAAATTCGCTATATCCGGCTTTTGAGGCGAAATCGAAGGCACGGCGTTTATCTTCGCCCACCGATGAACTGAACACATGGATGCCAGCGGCAATGGCGTGTTCTTCAACCAGGGCATAGAGCGTACGCCCGATGCCGCGCCCTTCGTACGCAGGAAGTACGCGCACGTAAGGGTGGGCGGTTTGTGCTTCGTACCAGTCAGGGTACTGGGCATACCCGCCAATAC
>CBKYSX010000978.1:0-1849 GCA_966690745.1 uncultured Ardenticatenales bacterium | reverse complement strand
GCCATTAAAGTGATTCATTCGCGCATGGCGGACGACCCCATGTTGCACCAACGCTTTTCACAAGAGGTAAAAGCGGTGGTGGCATTGGAACATTCCGCAATTGTGCCATTGTATGACTTTGGCGAGGCGGACGACAAGCCCTTTTTTGTCATGCGTTATATGCCGGGGGGTTCCCTGTATGACCGCCTTGTCAAACAAACGCCCACCATTACGGAAACCAACCGCATTTTGCAACGCATGGCATCAGCGTTGGATGCCGCCCACCAAAAGGGCATCATTCACCGGGATATAAAACCGGGCAATATTCTTTTTGATACCTACGGCGAAGCCTTTGTCGGGGATTTCGGGATTGCCAAACTGGTGCAAGAAGGCACCAATGTAATGACCAGTGCCACAGGCATGGTTGGCGGCACTCCCAAATATATGAGTCCCGAGCAATGTCGGGGCATCATGGACATTGACGGTAGAACCGATGTCTATGCAGTGGGGATTGTCCTGTTTGAAATGCTCACGGGAAGCCCGCCCTACAACGCGGATACCCCGATGGGCTATCTTTATTTACACCTGAATCAGCCGCCGCCCCCCCTGTGGAGCAGTCGCCCGGATTTGCCCTCTGCGCTGGATATTGTGATGAACAGAGCACTGGCAAAAGACCGTGACCGCCGCTATAGCACCGTGGGCGAATTGGCGGAAGCATTCGCCGATGCGATTAGCGGAGCCACCAACATCAGTGCCGCCTCCGCCGCGCCGGGTTCGTTTGACCCGTCTGCCCCCACCATCGCCAAATCGCCCACCCCGACCCCGCGCTCCCGTTCGTCGGCAGAACCCCCTCCTGCCCCTGCTACACCGGAATCTTATGCGGCAACCATTATGTCGCCGAAAGCGGCGGCACGACTTAATTCCAATCCGCCCGGCGCACCCGGACAGGACACCTTGCAGGATGCCGGGGAGAACCTGAACACTGCGCCGAAACCGTCCGCGAACCCACAATCCAATGTGGAAACGATATTGGCGCAAAAACCATCCGCTCCTGCCACGGGGGCGGGGGATGCCAATAACGCGCCGCCGGAGAAGCCTAATATCACCCTTCGTATTCCTTTGCCATCGGCAGAAGATACTGCCAAGTTTGCGGAAGGGACTGCTAAAATCGCGGAGAGTACCGCTAACCTCCTCTCCCGCGCCGCATCAGGAGTGGGGGCATTGACCAGCCGCGTCAAATTGCCCAACCGTTCCAATACCCCGGCAGAAGGTACGCCCAAGGCACTGCCTGCCACGCCACCACCATCCACAGATCGGGTAGAGGCAAAAGAGGAATCAGGGGTAGATGTTGCAGAACCTATAAGTGCAAATACACCAGCAACACCCATTGCAAGTGCGGCAACCATCGCACCCGTAGCAATACCTGCTGTTCCCGTATCCGCACCGACAGCCGCCCCCAAAGCAGAACCGCTTCCTGCTCCGGCACGAAATCGGGGTGGATGGGGGATGCCTTTGCTGGTGGTATTTGGGGGGGTGCTTTTAACCATCGCCTCCATCTGGATGATGGCGCGGGAACTGAGCGGACTCAGCACCTTTGACCCGGATTTTAATCCGGCGGTGGCAACCGATGTCGCCTCCCTGCGGGTGACGAGTACCGCAGAAGCCAATGCGACAGCAACCGCGTATGCTCATGCGACGGCAACAACGGTTGCGGTTTCTTCATTAATGTCAGGCTTTGCCAACGCCACGATGGTTCCCTATGGCTTGCCCGGCGATGGCGAAATGGTCTATTACGCGGGCTATGAACGAAGTACCTCCAGCTATGCGTATATGCAGAATTTCGTCACGATGTTGACGATGCAAAACCCCG
>CBKYSX010000977.1:0-1849 GCA_966690745.1 uncultured Ardenticatenales bacterium | reverse complement strand
GGTTTATTATAGAAGTGCCACGCACAGAACACAAGGGATGGACGGGTATAAAGCGAAGGGTACGCTTTGTATTCTACAGGGGCTGGCGTACAATCCGCCTCTATGAGCGAAACCACCGTTACCCCCGGCAGTACCATCAACCGTCGTCAAGTGGCGCGTTCCACCTCTATCGTCATGCTCCTTTTTATCGTGAGCCGGGTGTTGGGGCTGTTTCGGGAGGCGGTGATTGGTCAGCAATTCGGGGATTTGCCGGAATATGCGGCATACCTTGCCGCCTTTCGCCTGCCCGATTTACTTTTTAATCTGGTAGCGGGGGGTGCGCTTGCCAGTGCCTTTATTCCCACCCTGACCCAATACCTGACCCGCAATGACGAAACGGGCGCGTGGCGGCTCACCAGTGCCGTGGCGAATTGGCTGTTGTTGGTGTTGGCGGCGGTCGCAGTGCTCTCTGCGCTTGCCGCACCCCTAATCGTGGTTACGCTGATTGCCCCCGGCTTTGCCGACACCCCCGCGCAGGTAGACCTAACGGTTAATCTGTTGCGGTTGCTCTTAATTTCAACCATTACCTTTAGCATAAGCGGGTTGGTGATGGGAGTATTAAATGCCCACGACCACTTTTTCTTTCCCGCCGTAGCACCCATCTTGTACAACCTCGGTATTCTGGGTGGGGCGGTTTTTCTTGCGCCAACATTTGGTGTGTATGGTTTAGCCATCGGGGTTATTGTCGGGGCGGCAGGGCATTTATTGGTACAGATTCCAACGTTGTTCCGGTTAGGGTTTCGCTATTGGGCTTCGCTGGGACGGGAAGTGCCGGAAATTTTTGTCGGGGTGAAGCAGGTTGTGCGGTTGATGGGTCCCCGTGTCATCGGGGCGGGGGCGGTGCAGTTGATGTTTGTAGCGAACATCTATCTGGCTTCTTTCTATGATTCGACCGTGCTGACCTCGCTCAATTATGCATGGATTATTATGCTGTTACCGCATGGCATCTTTGCCTCTTCGATTGCCACGGCGATTTTCCCGACCTTTAGCCGTATGGCGGCAACCCGTGATGGAGACGGCATGCGTCGTGCCCTCAGTCAGATTTTACGGGTTCTGCTTTTTGTCGTGGTCCCCTCGGCGGTAGGGCTATTTGTCTTGCGGGTTCCCGTGATTCAATTGCTCCTAGAGCGCGGACAGTTTACCGCGATTACGACGCAGGCGGTGGCATGGGCATTGGCATTTTATGCCTTGGGGTTGATTGCCCATGCCGGTATCGAAATTGTCAACCGTGCCTATTATGCCCTGCAAGACACCCGTACGCCTGTGATTATTGCGGTGGGCGCAATGCTGTTAAACATCCTGTTAAGCGTATTGCTCATTCCGGTGGTAGGCGACCCTACCTCGGTAGAACGGGGTCCGCAGGGCGCGTTGGCGCTTGCGAATACGCTCGCATCAACGTTGGAATTGGCATTGTTTCTCTGGTTTATTCGCCCAAAAATGGGTGGGCTGGATGGCAATCGCCTGTTGGCAAGTACCGTACGAATCAGTGCCGCCGCTCTCCTGATGGGGTTTGCCTTGTGGGGGGTAATGCAATCTCCCCTTGCCACGCTCACCAATTGGCTTTTTGTACCGCTTGCTATCGGGATAGGGGCATTGGTATATGTGGTGGCGGCATGGTTGTTGCGGGTAGAGGAAATGCAGACATTGTTACGATTGGTATTACGGCGCAACAGCTAATTAACCCGAAAATCTAAAGGACGCTACGGAAGGTATAGTTCCATAGCGTCCTTATTTTTGGGTGGTAAGGGGTTATACCTGTCCCGTAGTTGCCACCAAGAGCGGAATCAATCCCAACCCTATTACATCTATC
>CBKYSX010000976.1:0-1850 GCA_966690745.1 uncultured Ardenticatenales bacterium | reverse complement strand
CACTCAAAGATATTCAAAATATTCAACCATAAAACACAATTAGTCCTTTGAATGGTTTTTTACTACCTGTATCTAGGGTGCAACCCCCCAAAAGTACTGCCCTTTTTACCCGTTAGTACTTTACAAATGAAATTAGGTATTTTCCAACAAACCGATATATAGTTGAAACGTGGATTATCAAGAAATAGCTACATGTTTCGAAACTACAGCATCACTTTAGTTTCCATCCACCCCCACCACAGCCCACTTTATCATCTATAGTTGTTTGTTACTGTAAGGAGGTCGTATGTGGCAATACCCCTTGTTGCCACACAACAATCGCCGTATGGTGGTTGCTTTGTGTCTGGTCGTCATTGGACTTTTCATCTCTCTCAACTCATCTGTAACGCCTGTTGCAAACGCACAGGAAAATTTAGGACCGGTTAGCGGTACTGTCTTTCGTGACTATGACGCGGACGGACAGCTCGATAGCGTCACCGCTTATGACGCTACGAATAGCGCACAAGGTACGACCACTACAGCGGCAAACGGTACCTACAACTTTACCCCGTCCGGAACCCCGCCCTACCGCGTCGAATTTACAGGGTATCCCGCTTACCTCTATCCCGGACCGGTAGGAGGCAGTTCGGTGCAATTTGTGGCGACCAACAGTGCCGCCACGCTGAACTTCGGCTTAAACGCACCCTCTGAATATTGTCAGGCAAATCCCAATCTCTGCACACCTCGTAGCGCATCGGGGGCGGTTGCCGGAGAATCAACCCGTAACGATCCCACTTTCTACTACTTCCCTTATTCCGCATCGGGAACCACTACCCAACATTCTATTAACCTCCCTGCAAATGCGCTCGGTAGCACATGGGGGGTTGCCGTGCAACCCCAATACAGCCGCGTTTTTCTGGCGGCGGCACTCAAGCGACATGCCGGATTGGGACCCAACGGGTTAGACGCGATTTATATCACCAACTACACGGGTAGCTCCGTGAGTGCGATTGATTTACAGGGGATTACGCCCGGCAATGGCGGCGCGGCGATTGATCTCGGGTCGGTAACACGTTCAGGAGGTTCAGATTTCACCCTCCCCAATACAGCAACAGGCGATAGCGTTGACCTTGATGCCTTCGGCAAAGTCGGGACGGTTGGTTTCGGCGATGCCGATATGAGTGAAGATGGCAACTATTTGTGGCTTGTCAACCTCAATCAGAAGACATTGATACGCATAGATGTAAGCGGGGCAACGGTGACTGCCGGTACCTCCACCGTTAACGCATATGCGATTACTTCACCTACCTGTACGAATGGCACCTTCCGCCCGTGGGGGTTGAAATTTGCAAACGGGTACGGCTATGTAGGCATCGTCTGTGATGGTTCTAGCGGCTCTATTTCGAACGTGATCGCCTATGTTCAACGCTTTGATCCCGCCAATCCCGGTGATGGTTTTACCACGCTCGTCACCATTCCAATGAACTACAACCGCGAGCGAATCTCTTATAGTAACAACACGCAGTCATGGCAGAGATGGGCGAATACATGGGCGCAAACCGGCTTTCCGAATCAGCCGAACAATACGGAATATGCCTACCCGCAACCCCTTGTTGGCGACATTGAATTTGCTGATGATGGGGATATGATTATCGGGATGTTAGACCGCTGGGCGAATCAGGTTGGGCTTGCCAATTGGACACCGGTTTCAGGGGCAAATTCCAATTCCTACTGGGTCACCGGTAACGCGGGTGGCGACACCCTCCATGCCTGCTTCAACCCTGCTACCAACACCTATACTTTAGAGGGTGGTGCCGGATGTCCTGATAACGACCCCGGCGGTGCCAGCCCGCGTTGCGTCGGTGCGGCGA
>CBKYSX010000975.1:0-1865 GCA_966690745.1 uncultured Ardenticatenales bacterium | reverse complement strand
AGTCCCGGAATGTCCTGCGCCAGTTGGTAAGGGGTTTCTTCGACAATCCGCGCCGGGTCTACCCCTTTTTCTTCGTAAAAGCGGAGCACTTTGTGAGCCATCGTCGGGGGCAGACCAAATTCGTAAAGGCGTAACAATGCTTTGCGCCCGCCAAAGGTTTCGTCTAATTTTGCTTTGAGGGCGTTGATTTTGGTGTCGCCCAGCCCCGGCACTTCTTTCAGCAGGGCAGGGTCATCATGCAATTTCTCCAACATCGCCGCGCCAAAGCGGGAATAGAACGCGAAGAGAATGCGCTCGGCAAAAGTTGTACCGATTCCCTCTACTTCTTCCAACAAAAAGCGTTTAATCCCCTCTTTGGTCTGCTCCATGAAGGGGTGAAAATAATCCACGCGGAACTGTTTGCCATATCGGGGATGGGTATGCTCATGCCCGTAGAGCGAAAGGCGTTGCCCTTCCTCAATTCCGGCAAGGTCGCCCACAATCGGGATTTCCGCGCCCTGCGCGGTCTGGAACGCCGCCACCGTAAAGGATGCGCTGGCAAAGCGTATGATGGTTACAGTTCCGTCTACACGAGTGGTCATGGATGGGAGAGGAGCGTGGTGCGTGATGCTTGGTGCATGAATTTAGTGGAATTTGAGTTGCTTAATGGGTTTGGTTGTATGGGGAATGGGTTGCCCGTCCTGAAGAACGGGGCTAGTTAATACGGATGTTTTCTTCTCAACACTATTGGTTCCGAAGCGTCCCGTATTTTTTAGCCCCATCCTTTAGGTTGGGGTGGGAAGATTTGGATTACAGTCAAGAGATTGAAGGGCAACGACAACCCACCCCCCTTGCCCCCTCCCAAGAGGGGGAGGTGCGACACCGCTCCATGATTGGGTCACACTAAGCGTATCCGGCAAATAAAACGCATTGCCTTACCATGATGCACCACGCACCATCATAAACCCTTGCATTTTAGCACGAACTTGTCTAACCTTATCGCATGGGTGCGACAATGACACGCCTTCCGATTACCGACCTTGACCGCTTCTGGGCAGAATCCCTCGGCTGTGAGCCAACGGATTTCCGTTCCGGCGGGGTGCGTCTGGTCGCGGTGGGGCAACGACAGGTACAGGTGATTGCCACGCCGGATGGCGCAGTGGTGATCGGGCATCCGGGGCTGATCCGGTTTGCACAGAACATTGCCACAGAGCAGTTGTTAGATCCAATTTTCTGGGCAACCCAATTTGACCTGCCCTTGTCGAAGATGGCACATTTCGGACCGGGGTCGTTGTCCTATGTCACCCGTGCGACCTTTCACCATCCGCGCCATGCGGCGGTGCAACCGCTCCGCCGTGATGATGCGGGGGAGCTCGCCCGCTTTGCCCGTATCCTAAAAGCCCGCGAACCCCATATTTTCCATTCTTGGGCAATCGGGGGACGTGTTACTGCCAACGAAAAGTTGTGGGGGGCAATGGTGGCGGAACGAATTGTGGCGGTGGCGGGGCTACGACAGGTACATAAACAGTTTTACGAAGTGGGGATAAATACTTTGCCCGCCCACCGGCGGCAGGGGTGGGGCACGGCGGTTGCCGCCGCCGCTACCGATGCGGGGCTTCATCTTGCACCTTTGGTGCAATGGAGTGCACCGCTCAATAATGAACCTTCGATGCGAATTGCCCGACGGTTGGGCTTTTTGCCCTATGCCCATCAGTTGTGGCTTGCTGTACCATCCGATTACCGTTTGTAACCGTGCCGGATAAATAATCGTTTATGCGGCACGGTTGTACCGAACCATGCTTTGTGTCACCTGCAACCAACCACTAAACCAAGAGCCATACCGCCTGATCGGGGTCGAAAAAAATACATGGGTGAGTTTGTATGCC
>CBKYSX010000974.1:0-1867 GCA_966690745.1 uncultured Ardenticatenales bacterium | reverse complement strand
GGTTATCCGGTAGGGCATAGCCTTTCCCCCAAAATGCACACGGCGGCATTTCGAGCAGTTGGATTAAATCTGTTTGAATATTTGATTTTCTCTGTAGAAAGTCAAAATTTGCCTGATGCCATTCGCGGAATACACGGATTAGGGTTTCGTGGCGTGAATATCACAATTCCCTATAAGCAAGTCGTCATTCCTTTGTTAGATGTCGTAACCCCTCAAGCTACTATCATCGGTGCCGTAAACACAATTGTGAAGCAATCGGGGCGGTTGGCGGGTTACAACACCGATTGGATTGGCTTTTTAGCGGCACTAAAAGAAGCAGGTTTTGACCCCCGAAATTGTAAAGCAGTGTTGTTGGGGGCGGGGGGCGCGGCGCGGGCGGTGCTGTATGCGTTGCTTGAGCAGGGTGCTACTATCACCATTGCCAACCGCAACAAGCGCAAGGCGGAAGAAGTAGTACTTGACTTTAGTACACACTTAGACCTTGATATTCCGGTAGTATCACTCTATGACGGAGAGGAACTGCAAGCCGCACTGAACGATGCCGACTTATTAGTAAATAGCACCAGTGTAGGAATGGCACCTCACATTAATGCCGACCCGCTCCCCTCGGGCATTGTGATTCCGTCCCACCTGACTGTTTATGATTTGGTCTATAACCCCCGCGAAACCCAACTGCTGAAACGGGCGAGGGCGGCAGGGGCAACCGGAATAGATGGGTTGGGAATGCTTGTCCATCAGGGCGCGGAAGCCTTCCGCCTCTGGACGGGGCTGGACGCGCCGATTGAAGTCATGCGACAGGCGATTGAATAAATCTATGCACCCTAGCCCTAAAAATGGTACAATTTCACACCGTACATCCAAAAGAAGTTCCCTATGAACATCTCTTACAAAGACATCATCACATTTAATTCGAGTAAACGTAGTGGTAAACCAACCATTCGTGGTTCGCGTATTACGGTATATGACGTGCTTTCGTATTTGGCATCGGGAATGACCATTCAGGAAATTCTACAAGACTTCCCTACCCTTACAGAAAGCGATATTCTAGCATGTTTGAGCTACGCCGCAGACCGCGAAAAACAGATGATGGTCGTTCATGTTTAAAATTTTTGTTTGACCCATATGGACACATCCATAGAAATATTATGGAAAATAACCTTGTGAGGTTCCGCTGACAAAGAATAAAGAAATGAACCCAAAATCAATGACCTTTGACGAAATTATTGAAGCATTGCCACCCGAATTGCGTTCGCAAGTAAAAACGTACGCCGAGTATTTACTGACAAAACATCTGGCGAACCCCGGAAAATCGCGCCGCCTGCGTCAAGATTGGGCAAATGCGCTGAAAAACGACCCGGATTCATCGGTGGATTTACAACATCTTGCCCTCAACTGGAGAAGTGAGGATACATGAACGTCCCACCCCAAAAAGAATATACATGGAACGACCTGCGCGGATTAGCAACCTATCCCATTATGGGGGAAGAAGCCCAAGAATGGATTACACACACCCGCCGTGAAGGAACAGAGCGTCGTGAACGCCAGTGGGCTAAATCATAAAGTAAATTCCAGAAGAACCCTTGTCCTGACAAATGCGGGTAGGAACAGGAAGCGCGTGGTTTTCGACTTCATGCACTACGCATCACGCACCACGCACCTCCTCCAACCTTATCTGTCAGAAAAACCCTCACCATGCTCCGTTTCCTGACCGCAGGCGAATCCCACGGACCCGAACTAACCGCCATTCTGGAAGGCATCCCCGCCGGATTGCCCCTGACCCCCGCTGATATTGACCATGACCTCTCGCGGCGGCAGATTGGCTATGGAAGTGGCGGGCGGATGACGATTGAATCTGATGTCATCCGTA
>CBKYSX010000973.1:0-1868 GCA_966690745.1 uncultured Ardenticatenales bacterium | reverse complement strand
AAACGAGAAGTACTTCTCATTTCCCCTTTCTCGAACAGACAGTCACCCCTATCCCACCCTCACGGTATTGATTCGCCTGTACATGGTTCGTGCGCAATGCCCGATACCCGATGCGCGTCTGCACTGTGCGCGTTGCGCGATGACGGGAATCGAACCCGTAAGCCAGGCTCTTGAATAAGAGTTGTGTGAAGATTACCCGCTTCCACCTCGGGATTGTACACGCCCGAACCGCTACCGCTACCACTGACTATCTGTTTTACCCCTCAATCAACGCTACCGTCCAATTCACTGCTTGAATCGCCGTATCCAATTCCCGATATTGTTTTGCCAATGCGTCCCGTTCCCGTTGAACTTGAGCAGGGTTTATGGTTGCCACAATTTTGATTTCGCTTCCGCGCGCCCGTTGGTGTTGGGTTCCCAGCGTGCGGAGCAAAGCATCTAATACCCCCAACCTCATTCGCAGGACATCCCGCGCCGCAATCGCATCCGTCAAGCTTCGCCCATCGGGAAGGGTGGCTTGCAAGTTAGTATGATTAATTGCGGTGATCAACCCTTCCAACTGCTGACATACCTCCCGCAATTCCGACAACAATAGCTCAGGCTCTTCGGCGGGCGTAGCCCCTTCTTGAATCAACACCACCCGTTGCAACCGTTCGTTTAATTGGCTAATTTTGGTCTGCGCGGCTTTGCGCTCGACTAACGCTTCAGCAAGTTTCATAGGATTGAATAAAAAAGACACAACTACCCTGCCAAGGATAAATATCCCTTGACCGCAGAGGTGTTGTGCCTTTTCTAACCGTGACTTTTTAATTCAAGTCCTTCAGATATGTCCGGCTTCCCTTAAGTACACGGAACCCCAGCGATTCGTACAACTGGGTTGCCTTGTCGGGGTCGTTAGAATCCACACCCATCAGTACGGCGTTGACCCCTGCTTCATGTAGGGCGTGCATCGCGGCAAGCATGACCGCCCGCCCGATACCATGATTACGCCATTCATCCCGCACGGCAAGGTCTACAATCCAGCCATCCTTGCGCCCGGTGGCGGTATTTGATTCGCCGTCAATTTCGGTGAGTGCCAACCCCACGATGCGATCTGTCGTCAGGTCAATCGCCAACCGCCAGAGGGCAGGCGTGGCACGTTCGCCATGATAGAGTTCTTGCCACTCTTCCCAGCGCAATTTGGTAAAGCTCTTGTCTGCCTCAAAACTGGCGTTGAGCGCGTCCATCACATCAGGGTCACGCTCTTCCGTCCATGCCTCAATGGAAACATCGGCAATCTCGGGCAAAGGCGGCAGGGATTCAAGGTCATCCCGCACCATGGTATACCCAATGTGGTGCAGATGGAGACCCATCCCCATAATTTTGCTTTGTTTCCATTCATCCGTTGCCGATGCCCATGCACGAAGTACATATTTTTGTTCCGGGCGGCGGAACGGGTGATTATGCGCGTGGCGGACTGCCTGCTCCAGCAAATGGTCAACCAAATCGGGGTGCGCTTCCCGATAGGCAGGGTCCATTGCAAAGCCGATGTGGCGGGTTACGACTTCGTCGTTATTGTCCGGGTCATTAAACCAGACCTCGGCTACTGCGACATATTCGCCATCGGCATTGAGTGCAACAAAGGTATCCCGATCTAATTTTAAGCGTGGATCGCTCCACTCATCCCGAATCATATCCACCGTAACAGGACCATCAAAGTCAAAGGCGCGACACCGATTGACCAAATCTGCCATCTTGGCTTCTTCGCCAGGACGATAGGTACGAACTTGAAATTCCGCGACAGGTAAATTGGACATACTCTCCCCCGTGAGGGTAAAACACCGAACGTCTCCTCGACTTTTCAGTATACGACTTTATGAAATTGAACC
>CBKYSX010000972.1:0-1872 GCA_966690745.1 uncultured Ardenticatenales bacterium | reverse complement strand
CATCCGGGCAGTATCCAACGCAAAAGTCTCCGAAATAATGCCAATCGCGTGTGCTTCCCAACTGACACCCTCGTCCGGACTGTAATAGATGTCGTAGGTCAACGGGTCGCCATCGGCATCGTTGCCATCCCATGAAATCGTGACCGTCCCCGTTACGGGATTGGGTGCGCCAATGAGTTGCACATTGGCAACGGTGGGGGCATTGGTACTGAACAGGTATTCCCCTAAGAGCGTATTTGTGGCGGCATGGCGAACCTCCAGCCGGACAGCACGATCATCAAACGGGACGACTACCCCGAAAGGTACAAAGCCGAATTCATCTTCCCCGTCCCCATCAAAGGTGTGGGTGGAAAGCACCGCTCCCGCGCCATCCAGTAAACGCAGGGTGTACTGCGTTCCGGTCGGTGGGGTGTACGGTCCGGGACTGTCCCATAGCTTCACACTGTCAAAGCGCACCTCCGCACTATTCTCGTCGGAGATGGTTCCAGCGATTGCCAGCCAATCACTGCCGCTACGGGCGGGGGGTGGGTCATATTCCGGTCCCATCGAGGCTTCCCGCGTCATGTCGCCATAAATCCCGTTTACGGTGTAATCGCTGAACCACCGCCGTTCACAATATGCCATGTTGTCCGTCCACAGATTGCTGGGGTAGACGCGGGGCGGCAGACGGTTGGTTAAGCCCAGTTCTCCGACATCAAAACCCCACATGGATTCATCACCAATAGAAGCATTGGCATAGGGGAAATCATCATCATCGGCGGAATGACCGCACCAGTTTGCCTCCGAGGGATGCCAGCGGTCATAGGTATGTGCCAGCTCATGCCCCATGTAATGGTCTGCCATCGTGCCATCGGTATCCCAGGCGGGTCCCCGTTCGGCGCGTCCCGAAGCATGATTCCAGAAATCGGAAGCGTAGCCGCGCAGACTTGGACCCCCTGTCGGGCGCGGAATCATCCCGTAGAGGCGATGGCTGAGGGGAATCCCTTCCGCAATCCGAACCCGGAAGTTAAAGGAATTTGCCATATCCGCCGCACAGAAGGCACGGTCATCTACATCTCTGTCCCTACAATCGTCGGAGGTGTGCATTACCTCTCTGCCCATACGGTCATCGTAGATGTAACGCATATCGGCGCGTAAACCCGGACCGGGGTCTTCATAACCGCCGGGCGTACTGGCAACGGGATAAATCCGCCGTATCCACGATTGGGTTTGTAACCCATCCACCCGTTCGCTGGGATAATGCAACGTGCCGCCGATGTAATAGCCCCACATAAACATCTGGACGCGCATGGTGGGCGATTCCCGCATCGTAAAGAGGCGCGTTTGCATGGTGTTGTTGGCATAACCCGGTTCGGCGGGCAGGCGAATCGGGTTGACCTCGGCGCGGAGAATCAGGCTGGAATCGTTGACCCAATCGTTGGGCAATTCATAGTAGAAGGAACCTTCAAAGATATTGCGAATCGGCAGGCTGTGAATCCGTATCCAGTTGGTGTTCTGCATCGGCAATAACGGGCCCGCAATGATCTGATTGGAACTGTTGACGCGGTACAGATGTGCCGTCACCCCATCCACATGGGTAAAGAGCGTACCCACCGCCACCGCATGAACCCGTACCCCTGTCCGTTTGTCTTTAATCAGATTGACATCGTTTTCCAGACTTTGAATTCCTTGCGATACCTCAATTGCCACCACATCAAGGTCAATTTCGGGAATCGCGGCGGCATCACGGGGCAGGCGCACCAGTTGGCTGTTGTCCCGCCAGAAGAGGTAACTGTTGTTCGGTCCGCCCAAGTGCAGACCAAATTCCTGCCCTTCGTACCCGTCAAAGGGATAGGTATAGAGCAGGTCGGTTTCGGTGGTGCCGCCGCCGTT
>CBKYSX010000971.1:0-1876 GCA_966690745.1 uncultured Ardenticatenales bacterium | reverse complement strand
AAAAGTGTCGTAGGTGTTAATGAGGTCTTCGGCAAGCACACCGGTTTCATATTCGTAAGGGTTCATTTTAATTTTACTCCTTACATATTCTATGCTACAGTAAGGGCTATAACTCGTTTTGATGCTTACATTTTAGGAAGTGCCACTGCTTCTGTCAAGGAGGGTATTTATGAATCCCGTCACGACCTTTACCAGCCGCCTATCCCGAACATTGCTCTCCTCCTCGCAACGCAGTTTTTGGGCATTGTGGAGCGGCACTGCCCTAGCCAACCTTGCCGATGGGGTCTTCAAACTTGCCCTGCCTCTGCTGGCATTGCGCGTCACCGATTCTCCGGCAGTGGTGGCGGGGGTTGCATTGGCAGTACGGTTGCCATGGCTCCTGTTCGCCCTCACTGCCGGGGGCATCGCTGATAGAATGGATCGCCGCCGGATGATGGTAGGGGCGAACGGCTTTCGGGTGTTAATTTTGGTCGGGCTGATGCTGATGGTACAGATGGAGATGGTATCCATTCCCCTGCTCTATGGCGCGGCGTTGCTGTTGGGAATCGCTGAAACTCTTGCCGATACCGCCAGCGCGGCGGTGATTCCGATGGTCGTCCCGCCGCAGGATTATGACCGCGCCAATGCAAAGTTGGTGGGGGTAATGACCGTTACCAATGAATTTATCGGTCCGCCGTTGGGGGGTGCATTGGCGGCAATCGGGTTGGCATGGGCATTCGGAAGCAGTGCCGGGTTGTACCTTGTGGCCGCGGGCGCACTTTTGTTGATGGTCGGAAATTTCCGCCCGGTGCGTACCACGAAGGCACCCTTCTTCAGTGAAATGTGGGAAGGGGTGCGCTTCGTCTGGCAGAATCGTTTGCTCCGTACCCTTGCGATGATAGTAGCGGTGATGAATGTGGCATGGAGTGCATGGGCAACGGTGATGGTGCTCTATCTGATTGCCCCGGGACCGGGCAACCTGACCGAGTTTCAATACGGGGTGATGCTGACGGGTATCGGCATGGGCGGCGTGTTGGGGGCGGTGATTGCCGAACCCTTTGCGCGGCGGGCAGGTCGCCATTGGGCAGTCGCGGCGGATATTACCGGAACCTTTTTAATGATGGCGATTCCGATTTTTACGGTGAATGCGTGGTGGATCGGGGCAGGGGCAGTCATCGGGGGAATTGGCGGCTCCATGTGGGGCGTGGTGGTATCCTCCATGCGTCAGCAAGCGACCCCCGACGCATTGCAGGGGCGAGTGAGCGGGGTGTTTCGCTTGTTTGGCTACGGGGCATTGTCCGTCGGGGCGGCACTGGCGGGGATTATCGCGGAATATAGTTCGATTCCGATGGTCTTTGTGGTCATGGCGGCAATGAACGGGTTGTTGGTGATTCCGTTCTTACGGGATATTTATCCGGGTAAGGAGTAAGGGGAAACGACAACGACATTTTCACCACAGAGAACACAAAGAACGGCAAATTTCTCTCTGTCGTTCTTTGTGTCCTTTGTGAACCCTTTGTGTTCTTTGTGGTAATCCGTAAGCCGTTGCCGTTACGCTTTTTCCAACACCTCAATTTGCGAGGGCAAAATCATCCCCTTTGCCACCTGTGCCCCAATTTTGGCGACGGTGGGCGGGTGGAGAAGCATATTGGCGTAGTTGGCATTTGCCATCGGGCAGGCGCATTCTTTGGCGGCAATCGAACGGCGCATTTCCCGCAGACTCCCCGTATGCTCAAACCATATCGGACGTAGGTCGTAATTCGTTTCGCGCAGGTTCGCCACCGATTCGGCGCGGATACAGCAGGACCAGACATCACCATTAGGCGCGATATGCGCCGATGCCCACCCCGCATGGCAAGGACTCTCTTGCTCATTGCTGAATAGCACCTGTTTAGCG
>CBKYSX010000970.1:0-1879 GCA_966690745.1 uncultured Ardenticatenales bacterium | reverse complement strand
GTTATCGCTATGTTCGCCCGATTCTGACGCAGGACAAAGCCTTGAATATCACACAGGGTCGCCACCCCGTTGTCGAACGGACGCTCAACAACGAGCCGTATATCCCCAATGATACCCATCTCAACGAGCAGGATTGTATCCATGTGATTACGGGTCCGAATATGAGTGGGAAAAGCACCTTTTTGCGGCAGGTGGCATTGATTACGCTGATGGCGCAAATTGGCTCTTTTGTCCCGGCGGAACGGGCGGAAATTGGCTTGGTAGACCGCATTTTTACCCGTGTGGGGGCGCATGATGAAATTGCGCGGGGGCAATCTACCTTTATGGTAGAGATGGTTGAAACCGCGAATCTGCTGTCGCAGGGAACCAACCGCTCATTATTTATTCTGGATGAAGTGGGGCGGGGCACCAGTACGTTTGACGGGCTAGCGATTGCCCGAAGTGTGCTAGAATTTATCCACAATCATCCCAAACTCCATACCCGTACTCTTTTTGCCACGCACTATCATGAACTGACGGTATTGGAGGGGATTTTGCCGCATATCCGTAATTATCGGGTGGCGGTGACGGAAGATGGCGACAGGGTGGTGTTTCTGCATAGAATTGAAACAGGGGGGACGGATAAGTCCTACGGGGTGCATGTGGCGGAAATCGCCGGATTGCCTAAACCCGTGATTAGCCGTGCCCGCGAGATTCTGGCAGAGTTGGAGCAAAGCCGCGCCACACCACGTATGGCTACGTCCGACGAACCACAATTGCCTCTCTTTGCCGAAGCCTTGCCGAGTGCTGTCGAAGAACGGCTACGGAATGTAGATGTGTTGAGCCTTACGCCGATTGAGGCGATGAATTTGCTGTTTGAGTTAAAATCCCTGCTCCCTTAAAGACGGGACGCAAAACGCAGAAAACAGAAACGACGCTAAACCATAGAGGACATAAAAAACGGCAAAAAGAAACTATAGAAGCTTTTTGTCGTTCTTTGTGAACTTTGTGCATCTTTGTGTTCTTTGTGGTTTCCGTAATCCGTTGTCGTTTCTGCGTCCTGCGTCCTAAACTGAATTATGGAAGATACAACCCAAGCCCGTTCCGAACGAATGATTACCGCTTTGCAAAGTAAGGGATGCCGTGTCACGGACCCGCGTCGGGCGGTGGTAGAGGTATTAGCGGAAGGGCATCAACACCTGAGTCACGCTGAAATTTTAGAAGCGGCGAAGGCAAAATACCCCGACATCGGACGTGCCACCGTTTATCGCACGTTGGAATTATTGACTGAAATGGGTGTCATTCATGCGACCTATATGGGTGATGCCAATCAACGCTTTATCGTACCGATGGGCGGACATCATCACCATCTGGTTTGCAATAGTTGTGGCAAGGTGCAAGATTTGGATGCTTGCCATTTCAGCCACGCTCTCCGCACGCTGAGCCAGGAAACCGGCTTCAAAATTGAAAGCCACCTCGTTGAACTCTTCGGCACCTGCCCCAAATGTTTGAGTGATTAGTGAATAGTGAACGGCATATCCTAAAAAATGTCGTTGTCGTTCACTAATCACTTTTCACTAACCACTAATCACTTCGATGGATTTCCTTTTCGACCCGTTTATGACGGGCTTTATGCAACGCGGATTATCGGCAGGGATATTGGTTGGCATTTCCTGCGCTCTCTTGGGGACCTATGTCATCTGGCGCGGCATGGCGTTTATTGGCGACGCGATGGCGCATACGATTTTGCCGGGAATTGTGGTGGCATTTTTGAATGGATGGAATTTGCTCATCGGGGCGTTGATTGCGGGGATTGTGACCGCGCTGGGGATCGGTTGGCTGACGCGGCGGAGCGAGGTTCGTGAAGATACTGCCATCGGGATTGTTTTTTCGGGGGCGT
>CBKYSX010000969.1:0-1882 GCA_966690745.1 uncultured Ardenticatenales bacterium | reverse complement strand
CTACGGGTTCACTCTGGGCGAGTTGTATTATCTCGGCGATAGCAGTATGGCTGGCGGCATTGATTGCATGGCGGGGGATTCCCGAACAGGAGTAAGAGCAGGACGCGGAAAGCAGGACGCAGAAAGCAGAAACAACAACGGATTACGACAGGAACACAAAAAACACGGAGAGCCACAAAGGTCACAAAGAACGGAAAAAATGAGCATAACGCCCCCTAGAGGGGGCGCCGTTGTCGTTCACATGTCACTAATCACTTTTCACTTTTCACTATGTTGGATTGGCACGTAGACGAAGAAATCCCGAAAGAGCCGCTTGTTGAGGAATCGCCCCGCCAGTGGCGGGTAGATCGGCGCGGGGTGACGGTGATTCTGGTGATTGTGACTATCACCGTGGGAGTGGTCGTAGCGGCACTGCGGATTCGGGAAGCGCAATTAACGGCTGAACTGAACGAGGTGATCCGGCGCGAAGCCAATACCATGACCTACGGCGTTCCTGATGCCACTCTCGCCTTTGCCGACCCGTCTGCACCTCCGGAATGGCTGAATCGTTATGTGTCGGTTTACAATTACTCCCACCCCATTCCGCCCCCCACAATTCAGACAGTAGCCTTACGAAATGATGTTGCGACGACCGAAGTTCTATGGGCAACGACACCCCCTTTAGTGGAATCCCGCGCCTACCGCTTGATAGAAGGGGAATGGCGGCGCACTCCTCTTTTTATTCTACAAACCCCTACTGAAGAACTCGCCGACCTGCGAACCACCCATTTTGCCCTGATAGGACCTGTAAGCCCCGTCAATGACCTTGCGAGTACCCCCGGCTTACAATTAAGTTTGGAAGGGCTACGGCGACGGGTGGCGACCTACTGGCAGGATACATGGGACGAATATTTTTTGTCGTTACGGGTCTATCCCGTTGAATTTGCCCCTGCCGCCCATTATGCCGATGCCCGTAATCTTCATATTAATTCACTAGAGTTGACCCCGTTTGACCCAACCTCGCCTTTGTCCCCCCAAAGCCAATACCGTTTGGGAGTGACAGAAGGGGTGGTACGCTGGCTGACCACGCCCGATTGGGTGCGCCAATTGCGTTTGAACGGGATGTCCACGATGAGTGCGGCGGATATTGAAGCCAGCCATGATTGGTTTGTGATGTTGGAGTTGTTGCAAAATGCCGAGGCGCGGCATTGGGCATTGAGCGAAACCGAAGTCAATGCCATGCGTCAATATTGGAAGGGAGAGGTTGGCAATCAATGGGTTGACCCGTTTACCGCCCCCCTACCGGAACAGGGTGATCTACGGGACGATGAAGCGCGTCAACGGTATGCGATGATCAATTTGCTAATTGAGCGGCAAATTGTGGCGGGGGATGTCAGCACGATTGGACGGTTGGCACGTATTTTACAGGAGTATCCGCCCGTCTATTTTAGTGCAGAGCAATTTTTCAGTGCCTTGATTGGCGGCTCCCCCTCGGATGTGCAACTCCAAATGGAGTTGTGGCTGGAGAGTGGAGAATAAAAAGTGCAGGGTGGAGTGCAGAGCTGTACTTCCGCTCTGAATTCAGATGGAACATGATAGAGTGGGAAGTCCTGGAAGAGGACAAATTACCGGAAGAACCCGATAGCCCAAAACGCCCGCGCAAACCGATTCCGTGGAAGCCGATTCTGCTGGTGCTGATATTGGTAGCCGTGGTCGCGGGGGGAGGGGTGGCGTGGCGATTGCGCGTGGTTGAGCAACAGGTACGTGCCGACCTTGAACAACTGGTATTGCGCGAAGAACGGGCAATCCGGTTGGAGGTGTCGGAACCGGCAAGCACCTTTGCCGACCCCAACGCGCCATTGGGCTGGAAGGCGTGGTATCAGAGCATTTACACCCCGTCGGA
>CBKYSX010000968.1:0-1884 GCA_966690745.1 uncultured Ardenticatenales bacterium | reverse complement strand
TATGTTTTTAGGATGTTTGGTATCCGTTGGCTGGCGCATCGAATCCCTGCAACAGACCATCCGTGATCTGGCGTGGGAGCAAGCCTTTGACCACAACGCCTGGGCAGTGGCGGAAAAACGGGTGCTGAAAGGTCCCTTCCACGCCATACAGGTCGAAGTTCACGCTACCGAGCAAGGGCAACCCCACCGCCACCTCGCCGATATTCGCGCCCTGCTGGAAAAAAGCCGCCTCGCCCCGCCCGTCATTGACTCTGCCCTTGCGGTCTTTACCCGTCTGGCGGAAGCGGAAAGCGTGGCGCATGGCGTTCCCGCGGAGGAAGTCCATTTCCACGAAGTCGGTGCGTTGGATTCGATTATTGACATCGTGGGGGTTTGCGCGGGGATGCACGACTTAGGGCTAAGGCTCCATTCTGCGCCGCTCCCGTTGGGGCATGGGTACAGCCAGACGGAGCATGGTTTAACCCCTCTGCCTGCCCCCGCCACGCTGGAACTGATGGCGCGGGCGAATGCCCCCGTCAAAGCCGCGCCCGGACCCGGCGAATTGGTGACACCTACCGGCGCGGCGTTGGTGATTCATTTCACCGAAGGACGCTGGTATCAGCCGGAGATGCGCTTGCAGAAAATCGGCATCGGTGCGGGGACGTGGGATTTTGCGTGGCCCAATGTGGCGCGGTTGTGGGTGGGCGAACCGTATCAGGCGCGGCGGGCGGCATTTAAGGCGGCAACCTCGCCTATCCCCGCCTCTCATTCGCATAGTGATAGCGAACATCGCCACGCCGATACGCACGGTCATGCCCACGACCCTGCTCATGGGCATCATCACGGATATTCACACCCGCACGCCGTATCGGATCGTCCCACATCCCCCACTTCCGATACCCATACCGCCCATGCTCATTCCGGGCAAATGTCCCTGTTGGAAACCAACATTGATGACATGAACCCGGAATTTTATGCCGCCATCAGCGAAAAACTCTTTGCGAACGGGGCGCGGGATGTCTGGTACAGTTCGATTTTTATGAAAAAGAACCGCCCCGGTATTAAACTATCGGTATTGGTGCGGGCGGACGATGAAGCGCGACTGGCGCAATTGCTTCTGCGCGAAAGCAGTACATTGGGGATGCGCGTTTTGCCTGTCGGTCGCTATGAAGCCGAACGGCGCATGGATACGGTGACCACTCCGTTTGGCGATATTGCGGTGAAGCTCAAAATCATCGAAGGGGAAGTGGTGGGCGCGGTTCCCGAATACGAACCTTGCAAAACGGCGGCACAGGCACACGGCATCTCCACGCGGGAAGTCTACGAAGCCGCCGCCGCCCTCGCGTGGTGGAGTTTTGTTGCACCGACGCATACGGGAAATGAGAATTGAGAAACGAGAATCATATCCAACCCGCCAGAAAGGGTGGTAGGGGCGGGTGGTCGGAATGGCGGAATTAACCTTACAGAGCGCACCCCCGCCCGCCGTTGCCCGACCATGAACGCCATTTTGGGACAAGGGCGGCTCTTTAACGGTGGTTGGATGGCTCTTCATTCCGATGTGTGCAACGCACATGCGCGTAGCGATGCCCCTACAAACAATTTTTGGCATTAGGTTGGATAGCTATTGATAAATGTGGGTAATTCTTATCTCTAAAGGGTCAGGAAAGGTGAAATGCGAAAACGGCAATTCCCGCGCAATCACTTTCTCCTTCCCCTAACGCAAATGACGGGCAGAACCGTGACATAACACAATGGCAAATTGCCTATCACCGATGTAAACTTATGGAAATCACTATCCGTCCGATCCGTGACCGGGAACAGGAAACCTTTCTGGAACGGGTCGTCGCCACCACCCACGCCGATTTACCCGACCACCAACGCACCCGCCTCACCGCGAAAGAGATT
>CBKYSX010000967.1:0-1885 GCA_966690745.1 uncultured Ardenticatenales bacterium | reverse complement strand
ATGGATTCTTATCTATATTGTATTAAGGAGGTATAGGATGGGCAACGCATCGCGCAACGGGTAGGGAGCGGTGCGCCAAGTTACACCCTTGTAGACCATTTGGGGAGTACGCGCTACACGCTGAACAATAGCGGCACAAAACTTCCGAAATGCGCTACTACCCCTGGGGCAGTACCCGTTACAATTCCAGCCCCGAATGCGAATAATCCTAAAAATTATAATGGTCATGCTTATATCCACTCAGGACATCAGAACATCCTCTAAAAATGCCAGCAATTCTGCCCATGCCGCCCCTTGTGCGCCGCCCAGCCGGATGGCTTCGATACTTTGGACAAAGGCGTGGGGTTGCCCTTCATACAGGGTGATTTGATTCGGGATTGCCGCTTCGTTTAATGCCTGTTCAAAAGCATCCACTTCGGCAACCGGAATTTGTTGGTCGGCGGTGCCGAAAATTCCCAGAACCGGAGCCGGAAGCATTTCTAAGGTTGCGGTATCACTGATGGGAGTCCCGTAAAAAACAATCGTCGCCGCCAGGTCAGGGTTGGTCAGACTGTAGCGCAACGCCTTGCCGCCCCCGTAGCAAAACCCCATAATCGCAATAGTGTCACCTTGTACATCCGTCTGAGTGGTAAGCCAGTCATAGACCGTATCCAAATCTTCGTTGACCCGTTCTTGCGGTACGGTAATGCTCTGGTAAATGGCACGGGGGAACCAATCGGTGGCGACCCCGCGATAGGTATCCGGCGCAATCACCACATAGCCTTCCTCTGCCAATGCCTCGGCTTTGCCCACAATCGAAGGGCGGATTCCCCAGAATTCGTGAATCATAATCACCGCCGGATAGGTTCCGGGTGTGTCAGGGCGGGCGACATAGGCACGAACGAGGGTGCCATCGGCGGCGGTGATGGCAGTATTGGTGACTTCATCAACCCGCCCCTGCCCGATCAGCGAATCTACAATGACAGAGCCGACCACAAAGCCGATGACAAGCAGGGGAATCGCAATCAAGATGGCAAGAATTCGTTTGAGCATAGGAAATGGTACCGGGTGAAGCAGTTTATGGCTTCTATCATGTCAAAAATAGTCTATCCCACAGTGATGTAGCTCTATTCCGATGGAATGACAGGGGTTTCGTCTATCGAATTTTCGCTTTCGAGGGTTTCAATTTTTGCCGCCAGCTTGCCCACTACCCTGATAATTTCTTGTAATTCGTTCGGGTTGGCTTGCCAGTAGGCGAGGGGGGCATTGAGGTGGGCGTGTATCCAGTACCGTTTCCAATCCACTGCCCGCTTATCGCCTTCCGCCACCTGCGGCATAACAATTCGGCGTAATTCATCCCACAAGAGCTCGTCGGCGACAATGACATCAATCAAATGTTCAGGGTTGGTGCGAAGTACCATATTGCCGTAGATGGGGACTCGCTTACTCGTTACATCCCGCCGTCCGCGCCCCATCCATTCCAACTGTCGCTCATTCACATGGTCAAAATAGATATGGTTGCCCGGCGCACTATGTTTGACCATCAGCAAACTGTGCGGTCCATAAAGTAAGACTCTAAAGGCACGTTGCCCGGCTGAAGGACGACTACCCCGCGGACGTACGGGCACTTCATCCCAGAACGAATCGGGGTAAATGCCTTCAATAAACTTGACCCCTGCGACGCGGGCATACCACGCCCGAAACTGCTGGCGCACTTGGGTAACTTGTTCGTATATCGTAGACCACAGGTCATTCATGTGCTGTTATCGTCCGAAAAAAATCTTCTTAGGAGTTACGCAGTTGAGGTTAAAAATAATCCCCATCGGGGATTATTTTTAACTTCATTTCCCGCCCGAAGTGTGTAACTTCTACTTCTAAAAAAAGTATATCACAAATAAAAAGAGGC
>CBKYSX010000966.1:0-1887 GCA_966690745.1 uncultured Ardenticatenales bacterium | reverse complement strand
TTTCTTTATTGAGCGCAAACTGTACCCGAATGTGGACTTCTATAGCGGTATTATCTATCAGGCGATGCGCTTCCCGGTAGATATGTTCCCCGTTTTGTTTGCGATTCCCCGCGCCTCCGGCTGGCTGGCACAATGGATCGAAGGGGTACGCGACCCCGAAAACGCCATTGCCCGCCCGCGCCAGATTTATACCGGACCGCTGGATTTGGCATACGTGCCGATTGACGAACGGAAGTAAAAGGGCGGGACGCAGAAAGCGGAAACGACATCCTCACGCAAAGAACGCAAAGGATGAGTAATTCGTTGTAGGGGTGGGTCAAGGAATGGCGAAATATCCAAAACGAACCCATTGACCCACCCCCTAGCCCCCTCCCAAGAGGGGGAAATGTTTTAGCCCCGTCCCTTTAGGGCGGGGAAAGGGACGCACCGTCCGCCGTTGCGGCGGCGCGTCAACAATTTTGATTACATAAAGCACATTGCAGAGGCAAAATACGGCGTGTCATGAGACAGGTCGTTGCCGTTGATGCACTATGCACTATGAAATATGCAGGAAAAGCGTGGCAACGCAGGAATTTTCCCCGTTTTGCCACGCTTTTTCTCAGGTTCTGACATCTGTCAGTTTAGATTGTGCGGCAAAGCACTTTCGTTGTGCGATGCTCCGTTCTATGATAGTATTGCCCCACTAGGACGTGTAGAAAAGAGAAGCGCATGGGTGCGTCTATTAAGCGTACCTGTGCCTTGAAACAACATCCCGGTTGGGGTATACTTCGTTTGTGCCTGATTTCACAGAGTATATACCCTACCCAAACGGGATAGCAGACGGGCTGATGAATAACGTGTCACCTGTCGAATCTATCCCCATCGGACGATATACTCTGGAGGAGGAGTAAAATGGCTGAGGCAACTGCCAAAAGTCAACAACCGGATTTGGGTACACCCCTAACCCGCCGTGAACTTCTAAACTACGTCTGGCTCGGCTCTCTGGGCGTGTTTCTTGCCCAATTGGGGGGCGCGTCCTTCTTCTTCGCACTACCCCGCTTTCGTGTTGGGGAGTTCGGGGGGATTTTTAACGTGGGTGATAGTGCCGTTGTCCCCGCCGTAGATGATCCGCCGCTTGCCTTCAACGAAGGGAAATTCTGGCTTGTCAATAGCGGCGAAGGGGTGTTGGCGATTTATCGCGTTTGTACGCACCTCGGCTGTTTGTATGCGTGGCAAGCCGCGCAAGACCGCTTTATTTGTCCTTGCCACGGTTCCCAATTCCAAAAGGGTGGTAAATACCTCGCCGGTCCTGCGCCCCGTTCGTTGGATGCCTTCAACGTGATTGTGGTGGATGCATCGGGCAACAAGGTACGCGATACCCGTGAAGCGGCGGCGGTGGCGGGCGGACCGTATGCCCCTGTGGCTGTTAATGCGGGGGAGATCATCCAGGTGGATACAGGCGACCTGATTAACGCGGGTAGCCATGCCGCCGGATATTAAGTAAGTTTTATTAAAGGGTGACAGCGGGTTGCCCTTTGATGCCTCTTTTTTATTCATGCAGACGGGAGTAAAACCACCATGCTCGGATTAGGTGACTTGCGCGATCTCCCCAAGGACGCTCGTCGCAAAGTAGACGAGTTGCTGAACCTCGATTGGGAACAAAAATCCCGTGACAAGGTGGATGAAACCACCCGTGCTGTCACGGGGGGCTTAAGTGTGGAGGAACTCCGTGCGATTTTCCGCGGCGACCCCCCTACCGAAAAGCCCAACCCGCGCTACAAACTACACACCAAGTCGTTCCTCTTTCACCTGCGTCCGCGCTATTACCAACGCGCTTCGACGTGGTTTACCCATACCTTCCGTTTAGGGTGGGTAAGTACCTATTTGTTCTTTATTGAGACAATTACC
>CBKYSX010000965.1:0-1888 GCA_966690745.1 uncultured Ardenticatenales bacterium | reverse complement strand
AGTACAACGATCCATCCCCAATGCTTGAAGTAAGGCTTTGTCTGGTTCATAGTCGGGATGCTACCTCACGGATGGGGGCTAAAAAATTTTAACCCTGGAACAAAATGACCCTTCGGATTGGAAATTGTTAAATCTTACATTAGTATATTGTAATTTAATAATTAAATCAATACTCGTTTTTCAGTATAATTATTGACAATGAGACTGTAAAGGGAAATGCGCCGGGCGAATATCAACCAAAAGATGTGCCATGCCTCACATCTACGGAATGGAAGGCTCTGCTATCATTATGCTAACACATAGTACTGACCCATATCCCCCGGAAAGCGGAAATAACCATGAGCGACTGGCAATCCCAATTAAAAAGCGGTGACTTGGCACCGGATGTGACCCTGAAAACAATGGAAGGGGAGGACATCCGACTATCCGACCTGTGGCAACGCGGCAACACGTTGATTACCTTTATCCGCCATTTTGGTTGCCCGGCGTGTCGGGCAATGCTGAAGGAATTAGAAACCCACAAAGCTGAATTGGAACAACGTGGCTTTCAGATTGTGGCGATTGGGATGGGAACCCCGAAGCGAACCGGGGAATTTGTAGCGGAAATGGGTGTCTCCTTCCCGATTCTGGCGGACCCGCGTCGTACCGCCTATGATGCCTACCGTTTAATGAAAATAAATTGGCGTGAGCAAATTCGCCCTGCCGCCTTCCTAAAAACCACGCAACAAATGTTGAAATATGGTGGCGGCTCCACCGCCGGACAAGATGTGATGCAATTGGGTGGCACGTTTATCATTAATTTCAAAGGGATTATCACGTTCGCCCACACCAACAAAGCCGTGTCCGACGATCCCAATTTGGAGATGCTTCTGCAAGCGGCGGCGTAACTGCTTATGAACAAAAAAAGGCGGGCAACTTGCCCGCCTTTTTTTGTTTGACAGTATTAATTATCGTAGTGCTTCCCATTCCGACAGTACCCGTTCCACTTCTATCGTATGACGTTGGGCATGTTGTCCTAAAAAGTAAAGCCATTGATACATATCCAGTTTCCCCAAATCTTGCACCGTCATTCTAACTTTATGAAGTGACCCCTCACCATGACGGATGCGATAAAGTAAGGTTAGACAGGTAACGAAGTGCTGATTATGGGTAATGGCAATTGCCTCACGGCTTTTTTGCCCGCCGGGTTCCATGTGATCAGGGCGTAGCCATTCAAATGCATCGGGATGGCCAATCCCACTCAAAATATCCAAATCGCTCTCATTGTCTTCAATGGGTTGGCTTCGGGCGCGTTTGATGCCTTTCTCACATCCCTGTCGAATCACAATCAGCAAATAGTGACTGGTCAGGGTGATATGTTCCAGAATTTTGCCAATGCTCCACCCCCCATCGGCGGGTTGGTAATGCCATGCCTCCGGTGGTATTTGGTCACACAACATTTCTAAAGTAGCAAAACTCTCCCACAAATGCTGATACAAGCGTTGGTAGGTTGCCTGATAGGGTCGGTGGTTATTATTCATAGAGGGGTTTAGGGTAAAATACCGAAAAGGAATAGAAAGAGCATAGCACAAGAAATCGGAATAACGATGACCCTTTTTGAAGAAGCCTCCCGCCGCGAACAGAAACAAAGCGGACCCCTTGCCGTGCGGATGCGTCCGCGCACCCTGGACGAATTTATCGGGCAGGAAAACATTGTGGGGAAGGGGCGATTGCTCCGCCGCGCCATTGAAACCGACCAACTTTCCTCGCTTATCTTCTACGGTCCGCCCGGCACAGGCAAAACCACCCTCGCCCAGATTATTGCCAACCAGACCAAAGCCCATTTTATTGCCATCAATGCGGTGCTGGCGGGCGTAAAAGAGATACGGGATTCGATAGCGATTGCAGA
>CBKYSX010000964.1:0-1896 GCA_966690745.1 uncultured Ardenticatenales bacterium | reverse complement strand
GTCATTAATTAGTTTGAAATCATCAATATCACTCATCAGCACACAAATCGGCTGTTGGGCTTTCTGCGCTCGTGAAAATAAGTCGGATAATTGCTCGTCCAGATACCGGCGATTGTACAGCCCGGTGAGTCCATCTCGTTGGGACATTGCTTTCACCTGGGAATGAAGGGTTTGCAATTCCACCACCAACGCCTCTAATTCGTCGTTCTTTTGTGCCAAAAGATCGGCTTCGCGGCGGGCGGCTTGCGTTTCGAGAAGTGTTTGAGTCATGGCTACCTGTTGTGCGTGTTGTTCGGTAAATAAATCTTTATCGAGGGCATGATAATGCTCATGATGCTCCAACGCACGCAGAAAATCCCCCGTGCGTTTGTAAATTTCCGCCAGAAACATGTGGATACGTGCCATATCCCGCTGAATGTGACGGGGCTTTACCAGCTCCAGAGCCTGTAAGAACGTGGATTCCGCCGCTTCCAGTTCCCCTTTGCCTAATAAAATTTCTCCTTTCGTGCGTAACAAAGAACTTTGCAGATTTAAGTTGGTGCGTTTGGTGGGGGTGGGGACATTGGCGGTAATGCCCGCTTCGATGTAGGCAAGGGCGGTCTCCCATGCCCGGCGCAATTGATAGACACACGCCAGGTTCATGTAGAGATAGCCATACGCATCCAAATAGGGAGGTTGTCCGTGTTGTGCCTCATAATGTTGAATGAGGCGTTCGGCGGCGTGGGCGTTGGCTTCGGCTTTATCGGCATCCAGCGCACGGCAATAATTCATTGCCAGATTGTTGTGAATCTGTGCCAGATGGCGGTAGGCATCGCTTTTCTGGCAAAGGGTGATCGCCCGTTCAAAATAGACCGCCGCCTGCGCGGGTTCAAAGAGGCGGCTGTAACAAATACCGATCAAATTACAGACACTGGCAATCTGGTAGGTATCCTGCACCTGCTCTAACAATTCCAACGCCAACAGGCTACACGCCAATGCCTGCCCCACCTGCCCCAATTTGTGATGAACGGAGCCGCGCAATTCGTGCGCCAAGCCTTGCAAATGTTTATCGTTCAGGATGGTGGCTTGCTCTAAAGCAAAATCGGCAATTGCACGGGCGGCATCGGTTTGCCCCCGCCATAATTCGATATTGCCCTGCGCGATTCGCACGTAAATCAGCCCCTGTGGATAAGAGAGCGTACGGCTAAGCTGTTCGGCTTCGTGGGTCAGGGCGAGGCTACGGTCAACATGGGTGACAAACAGTTCCAACGCAAGGTTGATTAAGGTTTTCACCAATAGCGGGGAAGCCCCGTCTATCCGTAGTCGGGTAATATCCTGCTCTAGTTGCTCGGTACGGTCGCGGAGCGTTTTGGGGTTGGTTACAGTCGCCATCATCGCCTAAAAGGGGGGGGTAAATCGTTACGCAGGAGATAGAGCAGGCGGTGAACGCGCAACAGGGTTTACTATGGGATGGAGCAATCAGATGAGGAACGGGTATAAACAAAAGGTTGAGCGACCATCACCCAACCCCGTTGTAACCACGCCACTCTCTACCAACAAAGACTGCTCTGAGAGCATCAACATCAATCGTAGCACTTTGGTACTACAATTTTGCAGTAATTTGGATAATTTGGCAAGTTGATGATAGGTAGCCACATAAATTACCACTAATCTTTTATAATATTATAGGATTGAATAATAGAAAAATGTATACGAAAATAGTTTATAAGCAAAAAACAGTCACAAATGTGTCACTCCGCCGCTAAATGATAGATACGGATCGAAAGTTCCGCCGGGTTGGGGGTGGATGTGGTGCGCGGGGCGGGGAGAGGGGTACGAACCGTGGGGTTATAGAGATGGGCAACCGTGGATTGCCACGCCACCAGCATGGCAACCAGCAAAACGGTGAATACCATG
>CBKYSX010000963.1:0-1900 GCA_966690745.1 uncultured Ardenticatenales bacterium | reverse complement strand
AGCCGTTCAACACTGCCGATAAAGTGATGTCCGAAGCGGCTTTTGTCCGACAGCCAGATTTCGTTGACCCATTCGTTCTCGCGGGGCATGACGCGCTTCACCGACCCGCTTCGCGTACCAAGAACCAGATTACTGCCCACCGAGTCGTAAACATCCACGCTTGGCACGTTGGACAATTCCCACACCCGTGCCTTAAAGCGGAAATCTTCGGTGGTCAACGCCCCTACGGGGCAAATATCGCTGGTGTTACCGCTAAAGTAGGAATCAAAGGGCGGGTCGGAGAAGGTCACGATTTCCTGCCCCCGGTTGCGGTCGGCAAATTTCAGAACGGGGTCGCCCGCAATTTCATCCTGGAAGCGCACACACCGCGCACAATAGATACAACGTTCGCGGTCCAGCCAGATTAAATCCCCTAACGGGATGGGCTTTTCGAAATGGTATTTGTTGCGCTTGTAGAAACGGCTCAAATCGGGACCGTAGGCAAATGTGAGGTCTTGCAAAGGACATTCACCGCCCTTGTCGCAGACGGGGCAATCCAACGGGTGCGAGGTCAGCAAAAATTCCAGCGTCCCGCGCCACGCATCTTCGATACGGGGCGTGGCAGTGCGGACATGCATCCCATCAGCAACCGGGGTCGTACATGCCGTCACCAATTTGGGCATAAACCGAATCACCGGATTGCCATGGGCATCCAGTTCGGGCGTGCCATCCTTATTTTTGCCCGGCATCCCCGTTTCCACCAGACACATCCGGCACATCCCCACCGGGTCCAGTTTGGGGTGATAACAAAATACGGGAATCTCGGTGCTAACCGCTTTCGCGGCTTCCACCAATAGTGCGCCTTTCGGCACTTGCACCGATTGCCCGTCAACGGTAATCGTTACTTGTTCGTCAGCCATAGTAGTGGGTAGTGAAAAGTGATAAGTGAAAAGTGATTAGTGAACGGAAGTGAACGACAGCAACGACAGTGATGGCTCTCTTCTCAAAGAAAAAACTCTTACCACTGCTGTCACTTTCGTTCACTGTCGTTCACTTTTCACTAGTAACTAAGCACTCTTCACTCTTAATGTGTCGCTATCGCACTCATCGGAATCACGCCGCTATACGCCTTGCCGTGTCCGTATTGTTCAAAATCTTCGCGGAAATACTTAAACGCGCCCAGCACAACCATTTGCGCCGATTCTCCCAGAGGGCAGAAACATTTGTTTGCCATCTGCTCGGAAACCAGCTCCAGCATTTGCACATCGCCGGGGCGTGCCGCGCCCGTCATCATACGGTCAAGCAGATTTTTCTGCCAATAGGTCCCCTCACGGCAGGGGCTACATTTGCCGCAGGATTCGTGGCTATAGAAATCTATCATTTTCTTCGCCAACCATGCCATGTCGGTTTGATGATCCAGCACAATCAAACCGCCGGAACCCCCCATCGAACCCGCCGCCGCGAGGCTGTCAAAGTCCATAATCGTATCCAGGTGGTCTGCGGTGAGGACGGGCGCAGAAACCCCGCCGGGAATGAACCCTTTGACCTGATTGCCCTTCCAAATCCCTCCGGCGTGTTCCATAATCAGTTCGCGGGCGGTGACATTCATTGGCAATTCGTAGTTGCCCGGACGCACCACATGCCCGCTCACACAATAGACCCGTGTGCCGGGGCATTTCTCGGTTCCCCATTGGCGGAACCATTCCGCGCCGTTGTTGATAATACCGGGAACGTGCGCCAACGTTTCGATATTGTTGACGGTGGTGGGGCGTTTCCACAAACCCGATTGGGCGGGGAAGGGCGGCTTCAGACGCGGTTGCCCCAACCACCCTTCAATTGAATTCAGTTGGGCGGTTTCCTCACCGCAGATGTAGGCGGAGGCTTCGGGGTGCAAGAAAATATCCAGCGAAAAGTCGCTCCG
>CBKYSX010000962.1:0-1905 GCA_966690745.1 uncultured Ardenticatenales bacterium | reverse complement strand
ATGCCGTGGTCAAAGGTTCCTCGTCGGGGTTCACCGACGCAATCTCAAAGGTCGGTACCTCTACCCCATCCTGATAGACCTTGATATTGACTTTGCCCCCCAGCCGTGCCGGGAAGCCGCCCGTATTGCGGAAGGACAAATAAGAAACCATGCCGGGGTATCCCGATGAGTCCATCTGAATGGTCACATCCCCCATATAATCCAAGCCCGTTTCTTCGGCTTGCGGGTTGGCGCGGAACAATTCAAAAAATTGGGGGAAATCAAACGGATTGCCCGCCGAAACCGGGTCGGGCACATCGCGGGGTTCCGTAATCGCGGGTCCACGGGGCAACCCCGGCGGCGCAATCGAACCGGTTTCATAATCAATGCCGGTCACATCCGAATTAAAAACATATGCCGAGCCGGAGACATTTTGACTGCCAACCGCGGCGATAACACGGAAGAAGTTATCGGGAGCCAATGCGGAATTAAAAGTAAGCGTATACCGTCCCCCGCCCTGCGCCTGCGTACTGACATCCGCGACCACATTGTCATTATGAATCACGGTAAAGAAAAGGCTCTCACTGTTCAGCGGTTCGTTATTCTGCAAAAGTAAAAAAGAAGCCTGAATCCCACCGCCCCCCGCTGACCCAATCGCAAGGTCATTGAGCGATAACGCTGTTGTGGTGACAACAGAGGTCGCCAATACTAAGTTGTTATTACGCCGGGTGGTGGCGGTAGCTTGAACATCTGACACTTCTTGCCCCAGAAACGCGTTGTACGCGCCAAAACCCACCGCCCCCAGAACCAAAAAGACAATCAAAGGAACCAAACAGCCTGACACCCACGGCACGGTATTTTCTTCCACCGCCGATGCCGCAATCCCCGCCGGGGCAACACCATTTAACCCCAATGCCAACCCCGCGGCGGTGGGATACCGCGCATGGGGGTCCGGGTGCGTAGCGCGTGCCAACACTGCATCCAGTGTCGTATTCCCTTTTAATAATGCTTTTTCCTGGGGCGGAATTGCCAACAACATCTGTAATGCCGTCCCTACGACAAACACATCCGAAGCCGGGGTCAGGTCAGACGTTCCTTCCGGCGGAATAATCGGCGAATTGCTGACTTTGGAGGCAGGATAGAGGCTTAAGGTACCATCGGAATTAAAAAAGAAGTTTTCCAGCGATAAACTGCCGCGCAACTGATACAACTGCCCCTTGTCGTGGCGCACCGCCATTTCTTCCGCCACTTTTGCAAAACGTGGGGTCAAAAATTGCCATGTCAATTGTTGGACAAAACGGGGCAACGCGGCGGCAGTAGTACCTGCTACCGGCATGGTAAAGACCGAATTGCCCTTCCAATCAAACATCTCTTGCCCTTCGTTTGTCGGACGATTGGGCACCGGCTCCGTAAATTCCATGAGCCAATACCGAAATTCAGGGTCCTCTTTTTCCGCCAGATAGAGCGCAGAACGGCTATCCCGCCCGACCCATTCCACGATTTTATAGTCACCAACTTTAGTATTCGGTTTATGCAGAGTCGTTTTTGCCATGATGAAATCGCCGGAAGGCATCCTGCCGCCACACCCCCGGTCTATTGTGAGGTAGCCATCGCAACCGCACCCTTCTGCGGCTTTGTACACCGTTATCGCTCAAAATTATCGTGAAGCGACGCGAATATGCAACTCTTTTACAAGATTTACGGCGCGGGTTCAATGGTAAATTATGCTGTACAATTCCGCACGGACGAAGCCGGGTTTTCAACGGCAGAAACCCGGCTTCTTTCTCACTTCAATTACTATAGCTTGTACGGGATAAACCATCAGTGAACACCACTCCCTAGCTGCCTTGTAACACCCGATTTCCCCAACCTAAAGGACTAAGGTAAGGATTACCCACATCTTTTAATCCTAACATAGGCATAGGT